>JACOEJ010000094.1:2467-10702 GCA_024998645.1 Nitrospira sp. | reverse complement strand
TCGAGTTTCTCGCTCGAATCCAACAGCGCGACGGCTACTGTCCATGACGGCCTCATCGGCGCCAAGCAAGAGGCCGATGGTACCTTTACCTGCTGGACCCGCGCCGGCACTCTCTTTCTCGTGGACCCGAGCGGCCGCGTCATCTCGGAATTGAAGCCCGGTCAAATGGACGTCGTGAAAACCGGCCGGCCGTCCAACCCGCATCCGTTTTTCTCCAATGACAGCGCGCTGCGTGTGGCGACGTCGCCGGATCTGCTGCCTCTGATCCTGATGGCAGACAAGGCCCGGCTGGCGGGATTCGTCTCTCCTCGGTTTGAAGTGAATCAGGTGTTCGGCGCATTCACCGGGCTGACGGAACAGGGCGGGCATATCATCGAGGTTCCGGCCGGTGTTGCGGCACCCTTCACCCTGATCGTGGAAGGGCAAAGCAGCGGCCCGTTCGAGGTGACGATTGCGGGGCTGCACAAGGGTGCGCAGATCTCCCAACCGCGGCTCTCCGGTACTATTAAAAAGGGAGAGCGGCTGGTGACCACGATCATGCCGCAACTGGATGACGCGACCGCGGGCGATCCGAAGACGGCGAAAATGGTCGGTCTCACGGCGACCCCCTTTCAGCCGATGGTCGGACCACTACCGGGAGTGCTCGTGCTGTCTCCCTGGGAGTGAACGGTCTGAAGAAGGAGACAGCCGAATATTTGCGACTATTTGGTTTTCAGGATCGTGACCCCGTTCCAATCGGGCGGGGGAGGAGTCACGGAAAACTCCCGGCTGCGGCGCAGATAGAGAACACTCGGGCCGTCTTCAGGATGGCTGGCCAGGAGTTTGTCGAAGAGATCTGCCGCATCCGTCCATTGCCCGGCGCGATACAGTTCGATGCCCTTCGCATACAGCTCCAGCTTCGCCTTCGTTTCAGGATCAAGCTGATGCCGGTAGGACAACACCTCATACACCGCCAGCGGTTCGGTTCGTCCCTTCACTTGTACTCGATCGAGATACCGATACGTGAAGGACTCTCCGGTGGCCTTCATCGTCGCCTCGCTGACCAGCACTCTGGTTCCATAGTCTTTGTTGACGCCTTGTAACCGGGACGCAATGTTGACCGCGTCCCCGAGGACCGTATACGCGAGCCGGTCACGCGAGCCCATATTGCCCACCACCATCGGGCCGGTGTTGATCCCGATGCCCAGGTCCAGTTGCGGATTCCCCCGTTCTTTCCACTGCGCGCGCAGTTCGTGCAGCCGCCGGACCATATCGAGCGCCGTGGCGCAGGCTCTGGTGGCATGATCAGGCTGATCCATCGGCGCGTTCCAAAACGCCATGATCTCATCGCCGATGTATTTATCCAGCACGCCGTCGTGCCGGAACACGATCTCCGTCATGGCGCTCATATAGTCGTTCAGGAGCGCCACGAGGGCTTGCGGCTCCATGGCTTGTGAGAGGGTCGTGAATCCGCGAAGGTCGCAGAAGAAGGCGGTCATTGTGCGGGTTTCGCCTCCCAGCGTGAGACGCTCGGGCCGGTTCAGGACCCACTGGCTGACGGAAGGCGAGAGATAGCGCGCCATGACGTCCCGCATCGTCCGTTGCTGCGCTTGTTCGAAGAGCAGGCGATAGATTTGGCTGACCGCAAAGCCGAGCGCCAGCGACGCGGGCGGATAAATCAGATTCAAGAGCGTTCCCTGATCGAAGAGGACCCCGCCGGCCAGGAGATAGACGAGCAGCAGCCCCAACAATCCCACCGCCGCGCGAATGGGACGGAGCAGCGCCGCGAGCCAGGTTCCGATCAACGCGGCCGCGCACACGAGCAGGCTCGTCGCCGGTGCGGAGATCGGCACGAGATAGCGCTGGCCGAGAATCGTTTCGACGATATTGGCCTGGACTTCCACGCCCCACATCCTGGTTTCCGCCGTCGTGGGCGTGGCAAACTCGTCCACGCCGCGAATGGTCAACCCCAGCAGCACGATTTTGTCCCGTACGAGGTCGGGTGAGAACGACCCGTTGAGCAGGTCCACGAAGGGAAGAATCGCAAACGCCCCGCCTCGCTCCGGACTCGACGGAGGTCCGAGGAAGTTGATGAGCATGCGGCCGTTGTCGATCAATGGAATGGCTCGCCCCGCTCCATAGGCGGTCTCGTCTGTGGCGTCGGCGTCGAGCACGGCCGGCCGCCGGACATAGCGGGCCACGGTCGCCAGCGCCAGCGCCGGATGCACCTGCCCCTTCGCTTCCAATAACAGCGGCAGACTGCGGATGACCGTATCGCGATCCGTGGTGACGTTGACCGTCCCTTCTGCTGCCGCAGCGGACCGGATGGCGGTTGCCGGAGAGACGAACACCTCGAATTCCTGCGCGACCCCGGGCCGTGGATGAAGCGCTTTGGGCCCTTGAGCTTCGAGCGGCGCAATCACGTTGCCCATCTGTTGCATAGCGGCAATCAGATGGGGATCGTCCGGTTTGGCCGCGTCGAAGAAGATGTCGAGCACCACCACGCGCGCCCCTGCTGCGCGCAGAGCTTCCAGGGCCTGCGCATAGAGCGTGCGAGGCCAGTTCACCAGCGGCCCATATGTCGGGAGGAGTTCGCGGTAGCTGCGTTGATCGATGCCGACGATGACGGTGGTCTGGGATTCTTCGCCGGCGCGGGCGGCAAAGAGGAAATCTGTGCTCTGTGCCTGCGCGGCAGCGAAAAACTGTCGATGGTACGCCGTGATCAGCAGCGCGCCGACTGCCAGCGCGAGCGCCGTGCTGACGAGGAGTCGCTTCATCAACGTGCCGTTCATGCGGGGAGGATTCTAACAGGACGATGCACGACTGTCTTGACCGATCTCAGCAGTCAGCGCGCGTAGATCACGCCGAGTTCCCGACCGACTTTTTCAAAGGCGCCAACGGCCTGCTCCAACTGCGCTCTCGTATGCGCGGCCGACATCTGCACGCGGATGCGCGCTTGGCCCTTCGGCACGACTGGAAAACTGAAGCCGACCACGTAGACGCCTTCCCGCAGGAGGCGATCAGCCATGCTGGTGGCGAGCGTGGCGTCGCCTAACATGACCGGAATAATGGGGTGATTGCCCGGGACGAGCTGGAATCCAAGCGCAGTCAATCGCTCGCGGAAAAAAGCGGCATTGTCACGCAGCTGCGCGCGCAACGCATCACCTTGCGCGACTAGTTTCACCGCTTGCAGCGCGGCTGACGCGATGACCGGGGGCAGGGCGTTGGAAAAGAGGTATGGGCGTGACCGCTGGCGCAGGAGTTCGACGATTTCCGCCCGCCCCGAGGTGAATCCTCCGGCCGCTCCGCCGAGACTTTTTCCGAGCGTGCTTGTCACGATATCGACTCGATCCACCAACCCGAAATGCGCCGGCGTCCCGCGCCCATTCGGACCCAGCACCCCGGTGGCGTGACTGTCGTCGACCATGACGATGGCGTCGTAGCGATCGGCCAGCTCGACGATCTGATCGAGTTTGGCGAGGTCCCCATCCATGGAAAACACCCCGTCCGTGGCGATCAGGCGCAGCCGATTCCCGCGCGATTCCTGTAGTCGGGCTTCCAGGTCGGCCATGTCGGCATGGGCGTAACGGAGGCGTGTGGCTTTGCAGAGCCGAATGCCGTCGATCACACTGGCGTGATTCAACGCGTCGCTGATCACGGCGTCCTCTTCATTGAGCAGCACTTCGAACAGGCCGCCGTTGGCATCGAAGCAGGAGCTATAGAGGATCGTGTTCTCAGTGCCGAGGAAGGTGCTGATCGCCTGTTCCAGCCGCACGTGCAGGTCCTGGGTACCGCAGATGAAGCGCACGGAGGCCATGCCGTAGCCGTGTTCGGTCAATCCGTCGATGGCGGCTTGCCGGATGTCCGGATGATTGGCGAGGCCCAGGTAATTGTTCGCGCAGAGATTCAGCGCCGGGCCTTGCGCCACGCGGATGTCGGTCCCTTGCGGGCCGAGGAGTTGTCGCTCCTGCTTGTAGAGACCGGCTGCGCGGATGTCGGCGAGTTGTTGCGTGAGCACCGTCTTGAGCGACTGGTACGCCATGGCTGGATCAGGGAAACAATACCACCTTGCCGCACTGGCCGGAGTTGATTAACTCAAACCCCCGGGCGTAGTCGCTCATTGGGAAGGTATGCGTGACGATCGGCTTGATGTTGAGCCCCGCTTTGAAGAGCCCGGCTAGCCGATACCACGTGCTGAAGAGACGCCGTCCCGTAATGCCGTGTACCCGAATACCTTTGAAAATAACTTCGTTGGCGAGATCGAATGTGATTGGCCCGGTCGGAATACCGAAAAGGGTCACCCGTCCGCCGTTTTTGACGGCGCCGAACGCCTGGTGCAAGGCGCCGGGATGGCCGGACATTTCCAGCGAGGCATCGACGCCTTCTCCGGCGGTGATCTCGCGAATCGCCGCCGCGATCTGCTCGGGCGTCTGGGTCTTGGCGTTCAATACGTAGTCCGCGCCGACCTGTTTGGCCAGGCCGAGGCGATAGTCGCTCACATCCGTGGCAATGATCGTCGCTGCGCCGGCGGTTCGGGCGACGGCAGCCGAGAACAGTCCGGTCGGTCCGCAGCCGGTGATCAGGACGGTGTGGCCGGTCAGGTCTTCCGCGAGGGCGGCATCGACCGCGTTGCCGAGTGGTTCCTGGACCGAGGCGAATTCCGGTGGTATGGAGGGGGAGGTGTTCCAGAGCACATTGTCGGGCAGCACGACGTACTCGGCAAATGAGCCGTCGCGATCCACTCCAAGGATGCGATAGTTTCGACAGACATGCGCCTGACCGGTGCGGCATTGAAAACATTGGCCGCAGGTAATGTGCGATTCGGCTGCGACATAGTCGCCGATCTTCACCCGGGTGACATCTTTGCCGACGTCGACGACCTCGCCGCACATTTCATGGCCGATGATGCGGGGGGGATGAATGCGGCTATGTGCCCAGGGGTCCCAATTGTAGATATGGGCATCGGTGCCGCAGAGCGATGTCGCCTTGACCTTCACAATGACATCGTTAGGTCCGGCGGTAGGGTCCGGACAAGTCATGGCCGTCAAACCGGGACCGGCGGTTGTTTTCACCAGCGCTCGCATAGTTGCATTCTAACGTAACCCCGTGAAGGAGGCACGCGCTTGTCGAAAAAACGGGTTGCACTCGATCTCGGGGCTGAGTAGGATGATTTTCATGTACCACCCCGTGCCCAGTCCTCTCGCCTTGCTGGCCGGCGTCCTCGGTCTCTGCCTTCTTCCGCTCAATGTCGTGCCGGTCAGTCAGGCGGCAGGATCCCCGTCAGAAGCTGCTTCTGCGCCATCTGGAACGCGCTGGGTGAAGATTGACCTGGCGACGACCGATGCGTCCGGCGACATTCAAATGGGAAAGCCGTTTGATCTGTCGATCGCTGTTGGCGGGGTGGCCCAAGGCGGCGCCCCCCTGGTGGCGATCTGCGAGTCGGTTCTGTTTCAGCGGCATGTCGTCGCATTGGAGCCTGACAACGTCGACATGGTGATGAAGGGGTCGGCCACGATGGAGCCGATTCCATCAGGAAAACTCTCGGTCCCTCCTAAGGCCGCCCGAGTGCAAGTGACCATAGCCCGTGTGAAGAAAGACAAGTTCGAGCGGGTGCTCACGCGCGTCGTGTATGTCACGATGGGGAAACAGGAGGCCGCCAACGAAGGTAGCGATACTCCGCTGCCGAGTTCGGAAGAGTCGTCGGGCGGGGAGTCGGTACAAGAGGAAGTACAGCCTGATGTCTTGCCGGTTTCGGGCGGGCTGGTGGTCGAGGAAGATTTGCTCCCGATGCCGACACCGGGGCAGGGCAAGGCCTATTGGCAGCAGATCAGTTATCTGGTGAGCCGCAGTTGGAGCCGTACGGTCCGCCACGTCCGGCATGCGCCGACGAGCGAGACGGTTCGGGTGAAGTTCCGGCTCTATCCCAGTGGGCGTGTGCAGTTGATCCAGATTGAAAAAGGGTCCGGTGCGCGGGAAGTCGACGAAGCGGGGATTTATGCCGTGGTCCATGCGCAACCCTTTCCTCCGTTTCCGGACAATCTTGAGTCGGAAGCCGTCGATGTGCACGTGCGGATGCGAACGGGGGCGAAGACCGGAGGGCGCGAGGTCCAGTCGATAACCAATAAGCAGTCTGGTGCACAGGAGGCCGGCGCTGCTTCATCCAAAAAATAACAGGAACGAAGTGCGGGGCAGTTTCGTGGACAGTTCATCTCATGGAGGGTGCATGTATCAACGGTCAATCGTGAAAGCTGGTGTCTTGTGTGCGGTGTTGCTGGCCGGGTGGCCGGTAGGGGCCGGGGCCGAGATGGCGCGGTGGGACCTGGATCCCGATCATTCCATCATTGAATTCCGTGTCGCCCACATGGTGGTCTCAAAGACCGCGGGCAAGTTTATGGACTATACGGGTCTGGTGGAGATGGATGCGGAGGCGCACCAGTTCAAGACGATCGAAGCGACGATCAACACGGGGTCGGTCAACACCAACCATGAGAAGCGTGATGCGCATCTCCGGAACGCGGATTTCTTCGATGTCGAAAAGTTTCCGACGATGACCTACAAAATGAAGAGCTACAAGAAGACCGGCGAGGGCTATACGGCGCTCGGCGACCTTACGCTCCATGGCGTGACGAAAGAGATCACGTTAGTGGGAACCTTTAACGGTGTGAGCAAAGATCCCTGGGGCAACACCCGCGGCGGATTTACCGCCGAGGGAAAAGTGAATCGGAAGGACTTCGGCATGGTCTGGAATAAAACGCTCGACACCGGCGGGTTTGTCGTCGGCGACGAGGTGAACATCCGGCTCGATATCGAGTGCATCAAGGCCAAGAAGCCGTAGCCGTCTCCCGCTCCTCCCATATCCCGGCCGCCTCACCCGGTGAGGCGACCGGGCCATTCACCAGCCTCACCCATCGGAGCATCTATGAAGGCGATGGTCCTCGACCATGTCGGAGATATGGCGGGCAGCCCGTTGCAGCTTCGCGACATTCCCATGCCCCTTCCGGGGTCCGGCGACGTGCTCGTGAAGGTGCATGTCTGCGCGGTCTGCCGCACCGATCTGCATGTCATTGAGGGGGAGCTGGCCGATGTGAAGCGCCCGCTGGTGCCAGGCCATCAGGTCGTCGGCACGGTCACGCAAGTGGGAGCCGGGGTGACGGAGGTACACGAGGGAGATCGCGTCGGGATCGCCTGGCTGCAGGGGACCTGCGGGATCTGTGAGTTCTGTAGGAGTGAACGGGAGAATTTGTGCCTGAAGGCGCGATTTACGGGCTATCAAGTTGACGGCGGCTATGCAGAATATGCGGTGGTGCCGGCGCGGTTTGCCTATCCCATTCCGTCTGGCTTTACCGATGACGAGGCGGCGCCGCTGCTCTGCGCCGGCATCATCGGCTATCGCGCCTTGCGGTTGAGCGGGATCAAGCCGGGCCAGCGGCTCGGTCTCTACGGGTTCGGCGCCTCCGCCCATATCGCCATCCAGATCGCGCGCCATTGGGGCTGCCAGGTGTACGTCAGCTCGCTCAAGGCCGAACACCAAGCCCTTGCGCGCGAGCTGGGTGCTGTGTGGGTTGGAGGCGCGCAAGATGCCCCGCCTGATCTGCTCCATGCGTCCATTATCTTTGCGCCGGCGGGTGAGCTGGTGTCTCCGGCATTGCGAGCATTGGAGCGGGGCGGCACCCTCGCGCTGGCCGGTATCCACATGTCGCCGATTCCGTCCCTGGACTACGATCGTGAGCTCTTCGGTGAGCGGATCCTTCGAAGTGTCACCGCAAATACCAGACAAGACGGGATTGATCTTCTCCGCGAGGCGGCCGCCATTCCGATCAAACCCCGCACCGTCCGCTTTCCCTTGCGGGAAGCCAATCAGGCGCTGCAAGCGCTCAAAGCCGGATCGTTTCAAGGCGCCGCCGTCCTTACGATCTGATCCCGCACCCATCTAGCATTCGATCATGCAGATTAGGTAGATTGAGCGGCTATGCGTCAAATTCTTACAGCGCTGATCATCGCTCTGGGGATCGGCTTCAGCGGCGCCGCCTGGGCGTTGGAGTTTACGGCCGATCGGATCACCAAGATCGACGGCCGCACGGGCAAAGCCAACATCTATTACCGCGACAACATGTGGCGCATCGAACATCACACGATGGGGCCGGTGAACGTCAGCATCGTGCGGAAAGACAAGCAAGTCGTGTGGATGTTGCTGTCGCGGATGAAGCATTTTAAGACCATACCCTACAGTGCGGATCAGGACTTGTGGGTGACGGA
>JACOEJ010000094.1:0-2367 GCA_024998645.1 Nitrospira sp. | reverse complement strand
TTGGAAGATTTCAATAAAGGTGCGGAGCCGGAGAAGAAAGAGCAGGGAATGTAGCATGCTAGGAGGCCGGATCGTGAATGTAACAAGCATCGTGAGCGGGGCGGTGATCGCCGGGGTTTTGGGCGCCGCCGGATGGGCGTGGTCCATGGATGTGGGCGATGTGAAACAGGAGTGGACGGCGGAAGGCCGCAAGCTCGCCGCCGAGCGCATCAAGCTGCCGGCCTATGACGAGATGGTCCGTATTCCGGCCGGGCCCTTCACGATGGGCAGTGACAAAAGAACGGACAAGAACGCCTATCTGGTCGAAGCCCCGCAGCGATCGGTTTTTCTCGATGCCTATGACATCGACAAATACGAGGTGACGACCGTCCAATATTTGAAGTTCGTTCTGGCGACCGATCGTCCGCCCCAAGTGGACTGGAAATTCGACGGCGGCAACTTTCAAGACACGATGGTCTCGCATCCCATCATGCATGTGACCTGGTACGAAGCCGATGAGTACTGCAAGTGGGCCGGGAAGCGGTTGCCGACTGAAGCCGAGTGGGAAAAGGCGGCCCGCGGCAATGCCGATGCCCGCATTTATCCCTGGGGCAACGAAATGGCCGGCCTGTCACGGGCGAACTTCGGCCGGACCGGCCTGTCAGGTCCGGTCCGCGATCGTCCGGAGCGGCTGTTGCTCTATCCCCCCATCATCTCCGTATTCAAGTACGACAACGCCGCGAGTCCGTATGGCGTGTTTCAAATGGCCGGCAATGTCGCCGAGTGGGTGGCCGACTGGTACGACAAGGACTATTACAAGACGGCGCCGGACAAGAATCCCAAGGGACCGGACAAAGGCTCGCAGAAAGCCTTCCGTGGCGGAGGCTGGATCGACAGCACGCCGAGCGTGCGCGTTTCGCAACGCAACGGGACCGACCCCAAGACCTCGATGAATTGGATGGGCGTCCGCTGCGCCCGCGATGCGAAAGACGGCGACGCACCGGAGACCACGCCGGCGCAGCCGATCGTAACCCCCTAAGTGTCACTCTGTCCGAAGAGATGTCCGGGATTGCCTGAACATCTCTTCGGCCTCCCTCTCGACTCGCTTCCCCGACTCAGGTACAGTTCGCCGACTTTGCGTTGTTAGCCATCCTTACCCATCGTCGGGAGAACGCGCTATGGTCGAGTTGAGAAGGTCGATGGCAATGATCCTGCCCTTCGCGTTCTGCCTGGCCTGGTCCGGCTGCGCATCCGATCAATCCACCCGTATCTCCGAATCTCCCCAGACTCAGACCCTTGAGGACGTGATTCCGCTGACCTCGGCCAATCTTCGCGGCCACCGGATGCTGTATGACGAAGGCTGGTACGTCATCACCTCCAGCAGGAAATCCCTGGAGTACGCCAAAGAGAAATCCATCCGCTCGTCCCGTGCCGCGATGCAGGAGGCGTCGCACCGCATGGCAACCCATTCGGCCGGGTACAAGGCCGGGCTCGGAACGGATCTTCAACGGTCGTACGAAACAGGGAAGTCGCTGGTGCAATCCGGCACGGAACGCAGCGGCGAGATTCTCGACCGTACCAAGTCGATGACCAAATCGGAGTGGACTTATGCCACCGGGCACTTCGGCGAGGCCTGGGAAGCATTCATTCAAGGGAATCTCTCGCTCGGCAAGCGCACCGAGCAGGATCGCGAGGCGCTCCTGGCTCTGCCGGGGCGTGAATTCGCGTCGCTGAAAAGTGATTTCAGCAACATCTGGGACATCACCAAAGTCATTCACGAGAATTTCTCTGGACGGATCCAGGTGTCGTGGGACGCCGCGTTCGAGCGGGCCGGGCGTGATTTTCGAACCGAGTACGAACGGTCCGGTGAGCAGCCGAATAGCCTGCGCGCGCTCGGCCCGATCCTTCAGGGCTATCTCAAGGCGCTGTACCATGGCGGCCTGGCTCCCGCCGCGAAGACCATCGTGCGTACGAGCGCCAGAGGAACCGGGGCTGCGACCGGCGCCGTGTTTCTTCCGGTTGCCACCACGTCTATTGTGACGGGTCGCACGATTCAAGCCGCCGGCATGACGTTGTTCTATACGGGCAAGACCGGCGTGAAATTGATTTCGCCCACGGTCGAAAGCGGGCTGTTGGCAAGCCTGGCGATTCTCTCGGTCGGATCGATCCCTGCGACGGCAACGGGCGGCACCATGTTCGGAGCCGTCAATCAGGTGGCCTTCACGACTGCAGGACCGACGGCGACGGTCGGAGAAGCGGCGGCGCTCACCACGTTCGACACCGGCAAGTATGTCGGGTTTGTGACCTACGATGCGTTAGTCGGCGCGACGAAGGTGGCGATCAACCAGGCCTCCTCCGGCGTGGTGCTCGGCTATAACGCCCTCTCGG
>JACOEJ010000093.1 GCA_024998645.1 Nitrospira sp. | reverse complement strand
TCTGGAAATTGATCGGGTTGTATCGTTGGATGGTCGGCAAGAAAGCGACCTGGGGAGCCATGACAAGGAACGCGTCCTGGCACAGCAAGTAGCCGGTTGAGGAAAAACCTCCCTCTCGGCAGATCGTGGCTTGTGTAGGAGCCGATACTTCGGCTATACTGCGCGATTGCGCCTCACTGTCGAGGCGCCTTTTTTTGACCACGAGACCACAACACCATGACACAGTCACGCGCCCCTCACGACCGCCGGAGCGATATCCGGAACATCGCCATCATCGCCCACGTCGACCACGGAAAAACCACCCTGGTCGATGCCGTGCTGCGACAGACCCACGTCCATCGCAAGATCGACGACATGGGTGAACGCATCATGGACTCGATGGACCAGGAGCGGGAGCGCGGCATTACGATCCGGGCCAAAAACGCCAGCGTGGTCTATAAGGGCGTCAAAATCAATATCGTCGATACGCCGGGCCATGCCGATTTCGGCGGCGAGGTCGAGCGTACGCTCCGGATGGTCGACGGCGTGCTCATCCTGATCGACGCCAAAGAAGGACCCATGCCGCAGACGACATTCGTGCTGCGCAAGGCGCTCGCGCTTGGGCATAAAGCCATCGTCGTGATCAATAAGATCGATCGACCCGATGCCGTCATCGACGATGTGGTGAATCGCACGTTCGATCTCTTCGTCCATCTGGGTGCGACCGACGAACAGCTCGACTTTCCGATCGTCTACGCCGCCGCCATCAAAGGCCAGGCCACGCTGGATATGAATAAGCCCGGTACGGACATTACGCCGTTGCTGGACACGGTCCTGGAGAAGATTCCTGCTCCGGCCATCAATGCCGAGGCTCCGCTCCAAATCCTGGTCCTGGCCCTCGTCCAGGATCCCTATAAAGGCAAGATGGGCATCGGAAAGATTCAATCCGGCGCTATCGCCCGCCGACAGGCGGTCATGCTGCTCGGGAAAGACGGCGTCCAAACCGCCGGCAAGGTGTCCGACCTGGCCGTGTATTCCGGCCTTGAGCGAGTCGATGCCGATCAGGCTGCCGCCGGAGAGATCGTGGCCGTTGCAGGACTCGATGAAGTGAGCATCGGCGATACCATCGCGGATGCGGAAAATCCGATTGCCTTGCCCCGCGTCACGATCGATGAACCGACCGTCCAAATGAGCTTTTCCGTCAACAACAGTCCGTTTGCCGGACGCGAAGGGAAGTATCTGACGTCACGGCACCTGCGGGATCGTCTGTTCAAAGAACTCGAAACCAACGTGTCCTTGCGTGTGCATGAAACGGACAGTGCGGACCGATTCCTCGTCGCAGGCCGCGGAGAACTGCACCTCGGCGTCTTGATCGAACAGATGCGGCGTGAAGGTTACGAACTCCAGGTCTCGCAACCGGAGGTCATCATTCACCGCGACGACAATGGGAAAGCCACCGAGCCCTACGAGGAACTCACCATCCAAGTACCCGAAACCTACCAGGGAACCGTCATCGAAGAGATGGGCAAACGCCGCGGCGAACTCCGCCACATGCGCCTGATCCATTCCGATGTCGGCACCAGCGAAATGCATCTCGAGTATCACATTCCGACACGCGGCATCATGGGCCTCAAGAACCTCCTGTTGGCCAAGACCCGCGGCACGATCATCATGCACCACGTGTTTGCGGCCTATGAGCCGGCTGAAGAACGCGACTTGATGGTGGCGCCGCATGGCTCCCTCGTCGCACACGAAGACGGGACCAGCACCGGCTACGCCATCTTCATGACACAGGAACGGGGCACCATGTTCATCGGCCCAGGCGTCGAGGTCTATCGCGGCATGGTGATCGGCGAAAACAGCCGGGATGAAGATCTGGATGTGAACGTCTGCAAAGAAAAGCATCTCTCCAACATGCGCGCGTCAGGTACCGATGAAGCGTTGGTGCTCACCCCGCCACGGGAAATGAGCCTGGAATTCGCGCTGGAATACATCGGACCGGATGAACTGGTGGAAATTACTCCGCTTAATCTGCGCCTGCGCAAACGGTTGCTCAATGCGGATGAACGCCGCCGAGCTAAAAAATCAGGCAAATAACGAGTCCTTGACGATGCGTATCAAGAAAAAGATCCCCAAGCCGTCAGCCAAACGCCCGCCGCTCTATTTCATCGGCTATCGCGGCACCGCACCCGGGCTCGATGAAATCGCAATCTGGTACGATCGCGAATACGGCGGCCCGCTTACGATTCAACCGGAGGCCGGAGCACCGGAGTCCTGGCAGGCCAGCCATGGCCCCTGGTCCGCCCATGTCGTGATGCCGCTTCCGACGACACACACGGCCGATATCATGAAGAACCTGGCCTGGGAACATGATCAGATGGGAGCCATCGCCCCCACACTCATGCCCAATCGGGACATGCCCGACTTGGTCTTATTCGCAGCCCGCCTCGCGCGCGGCCTCACGCTGCTGACGCAGGGCACGGCCTATGACGTCACCACGCAAGCCTACGTGAACCCCTCGGACTGGCAGAATCGAACGATGACCAGCTTCCTGGCCGACGACCATGTCGCCATTGTGCACGACGACCAGACCAAACCGGATCACATCTGGTGTCATACGATGGGCCTGACCAAATTCGGCCTGGACGAGATCGAAACGTTCTATGGCAAAGGAATCCCGGAAAGCGCTGCAAAAGACTTACTGACCGAGTCCGCCACAGAGTTGCTCCGCATCGGGCAATCCCCCAAGGTCGGCACCGCCTTCCGTCTCCCGCTGCTGGGCCGGACGATCCGGATCGTCAACTACCGCACCGCAGCTCCTACCGGCCGAATGATCGGGTTCCGTGAGCTCCAGGGGTAGGCAAAGTTCTTGAAATTCAGCATGTTGCAGCCCATCGGCCTATGACTGTAGGCCTTCAGGCCCGTTGACAACCTTTCAAACCACAAGGTACAAAGTTCAAGGTTTCCACAGCGGGGTTCTCTCAGTCTGAGACCTCAAATACGCCAACATATAGCGATTTTCTCATAAGGAGGCATAGCAATGAGTGATGTAGCCGCAGAAATTAAGGTCGGCGATACCGCCCCGGATTTTAACCTGAAGGACCAGGATCAGAAGGATGTGAAACTGAGCGACTATCGCGGCAAGAAAAACGTCGTGCTCGCCTTCTACCCGCTGGACTGGAGCCCGGTTTGCCAAGGGGAGAACAAGTGTTTGACCGATGACTTCCCCAAGTTCCAGAACGCCAATGCCGAACTCTTCGGCATCAGCTGCGACAGCTTCTTCTCGCACAAGGCTTGGGCGGATTCCATGGATCTCAAGCACCGGTTGTTGTCCGACGTGCATCGGACAACGGCAAAAGCCTACGGCCTCTATTTCGAGCCGTTGAACTGCTCCAAGCGCGCCACCGTCATTGTCGACAAGAACGGCAAGGTGGCCTACGCAAAAGTGCAGGAAATCAAGGTTGCCCGCGAGGATAAAGACATCCTCGAAGCACTGGCGAAACTCGGTTAAGCATCAGGCTGAGAAGGGGGAGGCGTTCGAGTGAACCCTCCCCTTTCATATTAGGAGACACGCTCATGGCAGGAACCGTCGAAGACGTCCGAGATGAGAACTACAAAGAGTTCACCGACAGTCCCGGTGCCGTCGTCGCCTATGGACTCGCCACATGCGAGCCTTGCAAGACCTATGACCCCATTCTCGAGGAAACCGCGGCAAAGTTTCCAGGCATCAAAGTCGGTAAGGCCAAGATGCACGTCCCTGGCCGCTGCCGGGAGATCAAGAAGACCCACACGTTTGAAACTTACCCCACGACGCATTTCTTCGCGAACGGCAAGCTCCTCCTCACCCGCGAAGGCGTGGTAGAGCCGGCTGAACTCGCGGCGCTGATTTCAGACCACCTGGTGAAGTAGTCCCCCGGAATTCGAAACGTCCCCACCGTCAGACAGAACCGACGATCTTCTTGACTCACCTGCCCCATGGTGTACTGTCGAGAGGATTCTGTCACGCAAGCGCTCAGGATTGTCTTACGTCCGTTGGAGACCGATCGATGGCTTCTCCAGCCCACGCCTCAGAGTATCCGCAGTATGATGCGCGGGTACTGCTCAATTCGCAGCCTGTCATCGTGACGGTCATCGATCCGTCCACACACAAGATCCAATTCCAGAACCAGACCGGGCTCAACAAATTCGGCCATATCACCGGACAGGCCTGCTACGACAAGATTGCCGGGTGCCGGACCCCCTGCGACTTTTGTCGGATGTCCGAGGCGCTGGCGAGCGATACCGTCGTCTCCAGCGAAGTCCCCCTGCCTGGAAACCAATTTCTCCTCGTACACTGGGCCAAAGCTTCAACCGTCGACGGCCGGACACACGTCATTGAAACCATTACCGATATTACCGAGTACAAACGCACGGCCCAGGCGCTCCAACAATCGCAAAAAATGGAAGCCATCGGACGACTCGCCGGCGGCATCGCCCACGACTTCAATAACTTGATGATGGTAGTCATCGGCCATGCACACCGGCTGCTGCAGCAATTGGCCACGCATCCGGCGAAACGAGAGATCGAGTTGATCAGCCAGGCCGGCCTGCGCGCCGCCGCCCTCACGAAGAAGCTCCTGACGTTCAGCCGGCGCCAGGTGTTCGAACCCAAAGAATTGGACATCAATGCCTCCGTCCGTGACATGGAAGACCTGCTACAGCGGATGATCGGCGAGCATGTCCAGATGGTCATCGTGCTCCATCCGGAAGCAGGTCACGCTATGATGGATCCGGTCCAGCTTGAACAGATCCTCATGAACCTCGCGGTGAATGCGCGCGATGCCATGCCGGACGGAGGATTACTGAACATCGAGACCGATTGCGTGGAGATCGACGAGGCGTTTGTCCGCCTTCACCCCGGTGCTAAAACCGGCTCCTTCGTCAAGATCATGGTGCAGGACGCCGGATGCGGAATGGACCAGGAGACGCTGTCCCATATTTTCGAACCCTTCTTCACGACCAAAGGACCGGATAAAGGTACAGGCCTCGGATTAGCGACGGTCTACGGGATCCTCAAACAGAGCCAGGGGTACATCGACGTCACCAGCCAGCCAGGGCAAGGCACCCGATTCACCGTGTACCTCCCTCGCATCGGACAACCGGAAGCTGCGCTACCCGTGGTCCAAATGGCCATGGAACCAGTAGCTGCACGAGAAACCATTCTCCTGGTCGAAGACGATGACAGCATTCGCACACTGATGGCCACGGTTCTCCAAGACCAGGGATATCAGGTGCTCGTCGCCGGCGACGGCATTCAAGCCCTGCAGCAACTCCAACTGCACAAAGGTCCCTGCCATCTACTGGTGACGGACGTGATCATGCCCCGCATGAAGAGTACGGTGCTGGTAGAAGGAGTGAAGGTGATGCAA
This sequence comes from Nitrospira sp., assembly GCA_024998645.1. Taxonomy (GTDB): domain Bacteria; phylum Nitrospirota; class Nitrospiria; order Nitrospirales; family Nitrospiraceae; genus Nitrospira_D. The sequence continues at coordinate 5,565 of JACOEJ010000093.1, read as the reverse complement.
CCGCAGGCTCGGATCCTCTACATGTCAGGCTACGCGGGAGAGACGTTGGAGGCCAGCGGAATCCATGAGGACACTCCCTTTCTCCAGAAACCCTTTCTGCCTAGCACGCTGATCGAGAAGGTGCAGGAAATCCTGAAAGCACAGTAGCTAGCTCAGCGCCTTTCCAACCTGCCGTTTCGAAACGACCAGCATTGAGGCCGTTACTGCGTAGCCTTCGATTTCGAACAGTGATCATGAAAAATGCGCCACGTTGACTGCTCTTTCCGCAGCAAGCTGGTGCAAGTACCGGCATCTTGCCCCTCAATCTCACCATCTCTGATGGCTTGAAACACATAGTCATAGATTGCCCAGGCTGTCGACCCGTCAAGGCCGGTCTTGAGATTCGACACGGCCCCGATAAACCGCAATCGATTGCCTTGTTTCAGCTCCGATTCATAGTCGTTCAACCATTGTTCGATCGCCGCTTTGGTTTCCGGCTGACCATCCTGACTCCCCACATAATCGTCCGTGTACAGCATCAACACCGCCTGCTTGTCCCGTGACTCTGAAAAGGTGGCGGTACCGGCGACCGCCTGCGTGATCGTGCGATGAACGGCCTCTTCATCCTGCCCGGCCCATGCGGACAGACTCCATCCGAACAATCCGGCAAAAAGAATGATCCATAGCGGCTGGAATCCCATACGCACCTACCCGTTGTAGTCAAAGAAAAGATCGCGCGACTGCACGACGCGAATACTCTTTAATGCCCCGGATGAGAGACGGGTCACGAGTGCGTGCCAGATATACTCGGCCAGGTGGGCACCGCTGATAGGAGGCGTTTTGAGGACCTCGCGGAGATCCTGCCGATCGAGTACCCGTAGGACCTGCTCTTGAACGAGACGATCCAACGCCCCGATGTCCGTCACCATACCGGTAACCGGATCGATAGTGCCATGCACCGACACGAAGCAATCCCACGTATGACCCTGACGACCATCGAGCAACGCCGTGAAGGAGTAACGACGGGTGACACTGGCCACATCCAGCCCGCCGGCCGCCGTGATTTCCGCGTAGAGATCTTCGTCTTCGTAGAGACGGATCGTGTCCAACGTGCCGATATCCGATTGCGCCGCCAGTTTGGTCCAGAGAACACGTGCGATGTTTTCCGACGTCGGAATCCGGTCACGGAAATAGGGCAGGTCGAGGTTGAAATTCATGTGATCGAATTCTTCAATCACCGCGAGCAACACTTGCTTGAGATCGAACAAGTTGATGACCATGCCGGTTTTGGGATCCACCTCACCGGAGACGGTGACTTCCAGCATGTAATTGTGTCCGTGTGCCGGCGCGTTATAGCAGGGACCAAAGACGGCGCGATTCTTCGCCTCATCCCACTCAGGCTTGATATAGCGATGCGCCGCAGCGAATTCGATTCGTTTGGTCAATAAGACAGATGGCATTACCCCTCCAGATCCCTGAGCCATTCTTCACGCATGCTGCCGGGAACCGGCGTGTCCGCCTGATACACGCCATGGTGCACGGACAGCGTCACCGGCACACGCAAGTCAGCCAGCAGGTCCTTTAACGAGGGCGGCACCGGGAATCGCACGAAATGCACGGCGCTGATTTTCGTCTCGTGGCTATGGCCGCTTTCAAACTCGGCATAGAGGCGCTCACCACCGACAGCAATGGCCACCTTCTGCCCATGATCCAGCCCCATGAAAGCATCGAGCCATTCTTTCATTCTGGTGTCGTCGGTGATTTCGATCAACAACGTCGCACTCAACTCGCCCGTTCCCGGAAGCAAGGCATTGTACACATTGAGCTCTTCCTGGACCTTGGCCGGGTCAAAGATCTGCTCGACACGGACCATCTCCTGGATCTGAAATAGAAGGGTCTCCCGATTTTCAAACACCAGCGTAATCAGCGGCCCGACTGAGATCCGCCGGCGCTTCTTCAATTCGATGATGCGGGCACGAAACCCCTCGCGTTGCCGTTCGTAATCCGCATAGGGGATGATGTCGGTGGGTGCAAGTGCGTTCATGATAGAAGCCCGTAGGCATCACGGACGATTTGAATCGGGTGCTTCGTCGCTTTTCCACCCACATGCGTCGTCGCTCCGGCTTGATCCAGCTGGAGCCCGGCCAATGGGCAGTCGGACGCCACGATATCGGCCGGCGCCTGCTCAATGGCCCGCACAGCTTTCTTGGCAATGGTCATCGACAGCGGGAAAAATTCCGTTTTGGCCGACCAGGACCCGTCGTGGCCGGAGCATTTCTCAATCACTTCGACCTGCGCTCCGGCACATTCCATCAGCTCTTTTGATTTGAATCCGATATTCTGATCGCGGAGATGGCAGGGGATCTGATAGGCCACCCGGCCGGGCTTGTTCACGAAGTCAGTGGCGAGCGTGCCTTCCCGCTTGAGTTTCATGAGGTACTCGCAGACATCGAACGTCCGCGCACTGACTTTCTTCGGTTCTTCACCACCGAGCAATTCTGGATACTCGCGCTTGAGCATCAGACTGCAACTCGGCACGGGCACTACGACATCATACCCCTGTTCCACCCAGGGCAGCAGTGAACGGAGATTCGCCTGGGCGGCTTTCTGCATGGCGCCGGTGTCCCCGATATCGAACGAGGGCATCCCGCAACATTGTTGCTCAGGCACCACGACCCGCACACCGTTCTTTTCTAACACCTGCACGGTCGCCTTCCCGACATCGGACGCCTGGTAGTTCACCAGACAACTGGCAAACAACGCCACTTTCTTCTGTGGCGCCTTCGACGGGGCCGGGATGGGACGTCGCTGAAACCATCGCGAGAATGTCTCGGTTGAGAAATGCATGATCTTCCGATCACGATGGACTCCCGCAACCGTCTCCATCACCAGGCGCACGACCCCAAGTCCCAGCGCCCAATTGGTAAGCCGGGCGGAGATCGTCGAGAGTCGCCCGATGAAATCGGTCTGGATCAGCAGCCAATCCCGCCAGCGCACGCCCCGTTCGCCGGCATACCGCTGTTTCCACAACACCATGAGCTTGGGGAAATCCAACGCGTACTGATGCGGCGGCGTATAGGGACAGTGGTTGTAACAAAGTTTGCAATAGTAGCACTCGTCCACCACCCGCTGGTGTTCGGCCGCCATCACTTTTTCGACATGGCCATCGTGCCGATCAATTCCGTCGAGGAGGGTGTTAAAAGACGGGCACAAATTGAAACAGCGGCGACACCCGTCGCAAATCTCATAGATGCGCAACGTATCTTTCGCAAGTTGAGCGGGATCGACCGGCTGAATCAGACTTAAGCCTTTCACGACGGGTATTGTCTCCTGTTGATCGGATGGAACACAAGGCGGAAAAGACGAAGGGTGGATCAAGCCTCAGCCCGACCCACCCTTCCTTCCCAGTTGCCTATCGCCCGATTAGACCGGCTTCAAGCTGTCGAGGCCCTTTTGGAACCGGTTGGCATGCGAACGCTCGGCCTTGGCCAACGTCTCGAACCATTCGGCCAGTTCGGCAAACCCTTCCTCCCGTGCGGTCTTGGCCATGCCGGGATACATCTGGGTATATTCGTACGTTTCCCCTTCGATCGCCGACTTGAGGTTGGCTTCGGTATTGCCGATCGGCACTCCGGTGGCCGGATCCCCGACTTCTTTCAAGAAATCGAGATGGCCGAAGGCATGGCCGGTCTCGGCCTCCGACGTATCGCGGAACAAACCGCCCACATCCGGATAGCCTTCAATATCGGCGCGACGCGCAAAATAGAGATAGCGACGATTGGCCTGCGATTCGCCGGCAAATGCGCCCTTCAAATTATCGTGGCTCTTGGTTCCCTTCAAGCTTTTCCCCATTGAGTCCTCCTTCTATGACGACGAATTACGATGGTTCGTGGTGATCACCCTCTGCATTGACGGTACGGCGTATAACATAGCTCGCGCGTGGGGTTCAACGGGTGACGTGGCTTATCGCGTGGCCGTCCACTTCGGAAGCTCGGCCTGCATCTCGGCCAGCGTCTTGTAGGCTTGATCTTTACGGGATACCAGAGGATTCACGGCCGGCCAGTCGATGGCCAACTGCGGATCATTCCATCGAATGCCCCGTTCATCCGATGGATTATAGTAATCCGTGCACCGATACATGAACCCGGCCCGCTCACTCAACACACAAAACCCATGCGCATAGCCTGGAGGAATATAGAGCTGGCGGCCGTTTTCAGCCGATAGTTCGACGCCATGCCATTGTCCAAACGTCGGCGATCCCTTCCGAATGTCGACCGCCACGTCGAACACCCGCCCCTCCACAACCATCACCAGCTTCCCTTGGGGACGACTGAGCTGGTAGTGCAAACCCCGCAACACATTCGTCTGCGACCAGGAAAAATTGTCCTGCACAAACGCCGCCCCGATACCCGCGTCTCGATAGCGCTCCTGATGGTAGGTCTCCACGAAGGCCCCGCGCGCATCGCGCCAGAGCTTCGTCTCGATCACCAGAAGGCCTTCCAACGGCGCCGCGCTAACCTGCATGCCCGCCATCCGGATCGACAATGTCAGGCGCGTCAGGGTACAGTTGCTGAAGACGATCGATCAACGGCTGGGCCTCAGGAGTACTGGTCCTCGAGGGAGGACTCGGCGGATGATCCCACGTAATCGTGGTGATTCCGGCATCGCCCAGGATCGATTGGATCGCCTCCAGGCAGGCATCCAGCGTAAGTTCGTTTCCATGGCGAAGATCCAACACACGCTCGCGTTTCGAGACCGGTGGCGGACCCGTATGAACCAGCGCCCAACAACGCTCAAAGAGCTCGTCTCTCACAGGCTGGGGAATATTTAATGTCGGGAGATCGGACGTGCAGAGCGCCGACACAAACAGCACAAACTGCAGATCCGGCATACCGGGATTATAGATATCCAACGATTGCATGATGGCGCTATTATCGGGATGCGGCGCGACTGAGTCAACGCCTACCCGCCACGTAAAAAAGCACACGAACGAAGGAGCGGCACCGATGGTAACTATTACCCTGACAGGTCAACTACAAACAGCCGACGGCGAGCGGGACATGGCCTGCGAGATTCCTACCTCGCTCACCGTCCGTCAGGTCATTCAACGCCAAGGCTTTCAGCTCCGCCACTTATTGCAACTGCTGCGGGAAAAGAAAGTGCTGGTCACCATCAATAAGCGAATCGCGAGCGAAGATTCTCTCGTGCAAGATGGTGACGCGATCAGACTGGTCGGCCACGACGGCATGGGCGGGAGCGGCCTGGCACCCTCGCATTCCTAAAAAGGTTTGGGCTGCACAAATACAAAGGGCTGGTTCCCCGCGGGGAACCAGCCCTTTGTCATGTCGTCACCTGCAGCGGATGAAGCCCCAGAGAAATCATGGCGCTGCACCGATGCCGGACGGAAATACCTCGATTACTTCTTTCCGAGGATTGCGTCCTTGGCCACCTTCGCGACGCGGAACTTCACCACCCGCTTGGCCGGGATCTTAATCGGCTCACCGGTTTGCGGATTCCGGCCCATCCGGGCTTTGCGGTTCGCCAACACCAACTTGCCGATACCGGGCACCGTGAACACGTTCTTCG
>JACOEJ010000092.1:9414-11210 GCA_024998645.1 Nitrospira sp. | reverse complement strand
AGAGCTGTCGGAGAGGATGTTGTGGAGGAACCGCCGTCCCCATCTCCACCTCATTGAGTAATCTAAAGACGCATAAGTTCAGTATAGCAGAGTTGTCGTTGCCTGGATCGCTTTCTGTCTGTTCTATCGGTTTCGCTTTAACAGACTTGAGTGTCCGTCATCAAGAGGATTTGTCATGGCTATCCAGCACAAAGGTCACCGGCCCGTCATTCACCAAGGCCACCCGCATGTGCGCGGCAAACACCCCGGTTTGAACCGAAGTACCCGCCACCCGCAGATCGGCGGCCATCCGCTCATACAGGCGCTTCGCGACTTCCGGAGGCGCCGCGGCGTCAAAGCTGGGACGGCGGCCGTTTACAGTACTCGCCAGCAAGGTAAATTGCGAAACCAGGAGTACTGAACCTCCGACATCCACCAGCGACCGGTTCATTTTCCCCTGTTCGTCGGAGAAAATTCTGAATGTGCGGAGCTTCTCAACGAGATAGCGGCAATCTTCTTCCGCATCGCCCTTGGCCACACCCACCAACACCAGCAATCCTGTTCCGATCTGCCCGACAATCGTCCCTTCCACCTCAACTGACGCACTGATGACCCGCTGCACAATCGCCTTCATCGATCAAGTCCGTCCCCGCTGCAGTTGGACCAGCGTTCCTTCAAGGGTCAGGAGCTTGCGCTTGGTCGGCAACCCGCCGGAGAAACCACCCAGCGTCGCGTCGTGGGCCACAATTCGATGACACGGAACGATAATAGGCAAAGGGTTGGCTCCCACCGCATTGCCGACTGCGCGAGCATACTGCCGGCCTCCGACGCGCAGCGCGACCCATTGATAAGACCGGAGCTTGCCGTAGGGGACCCGCAAGAGTGCCCGCCACACCTGTCGTTGAAATGCGGTACCCCGTGAGAGGTCCAATGGCACATCAAAGGTCCGCCGTTTGCCTGCGATGTAGTCAAGCAACTGCACCTGCGCCATGTCCAGCTGTGGAGACGGTTCCATGACAAGAGCATCGGGAGCCTGCTCGCAGAGAACGGCGATCGCTCGCTGCTTCGATGTCTGCGGCAACGCGATGCCGTCGATCCCTTTGCCGGTTTCAGTAATCCCCATCCAACCCCAGCGTGATTTGAACAAGGTCGCTCGTCGCATGTGCATCCTTACCGGCCGTCCACTCGACCGAGTTTTCTTCGGACCATTCCCCACATCACATCCAATTCGTCGGACTTCAACAGGGCATGAACCCCTAAATAGCCTCCCACGCTGCACCCGATCGCAGCGGTCAGCAACACCGACTTTTCAATCCAATCACCGGGATGCGTCCAGAGCGAGGCGCTCGCGGCCCAAAAACATGTCCCGATCAACGGGAGACAGGCCACCAGGACTCTGAAGGACGATCGCCCCACTGATCCCCACTCCACGCCGCCCAGCCGGCGGTTCAACACGAACACCAAGATACCCCCGTTGATCATCGCGGAAAACGCCGTCGCCAGAGCCAGTCCCGCGCTCCCCAGCCGCGGCATGAGAAGCAGCGAAAATCCTATATTGGCTACCACCGCAATGGCCGCGGAAATCGCCGGCAGCCTGGTGTCTTGCAGAGAGTAAAACGCCGCCACAATGATACGGACACCTCCGAAGGCCCAGAGCCCCACGGCATAACACAAGACGGCCAAAGCGGTCTCTGCAGTATCGTGCGCGGTAAATGTCCCATGTTCAAAAAACAGATGCACGATGGGTTGACGCAGGGCAATCAGCCCCAGCATGGCCGGGACCATAATAAAGAAGATCATGCGGAGGCCGAATCCGA
>JACOEJ010000092.1:5131-9314 GCA_024998645.1 Nitrospira sp. | reverse complement strand
CATCCGATCATGAACACATTCAGAAACAGCGGCGAGAACGCGGGAGCCGCGAAAGCCCGCAGCGAATTGAGGATCCCCATGGCCAATGCAGCGAGGCTGATAAACAGCAGATAGGGAAACATCACGCGTGAGAGGACGACGGCCAAAGTGAGCTTGGCCGGATCGTCATGAAAACCCGGCGCGAGATACCAGACGATGACGGGTGCCACGGCGATGCCGAGGAGCACCGTCCCTGTCACGATCGTCAGGAGCGTCGTAAAGACGGCACTGGCCAATTCCCACGCCTCACGCTTGGTCTTCTGTTGGTGATACTCGGTGAAGACGGGAATGAAGGCAGCCGACATGGAGCCTTCGGCGAACAGCTCACGCAACAGACTGGGAACCCGGAACGCGACATAAAAGGCATCGGCTGCCGCAGTCGCGCCGAAAAGGCGGGCCATGACCATGTCCCGAATAAATCCGAGAATCCGGCTGGCAAAGGTGCCGATGCCGATGATGCCGGCGGCTTTCACCACCGAACGTTGATCGCTCGTCGCAGATTGTGCGGAGGTCGCGGGTGTGCTGGATTCGGACATGGATGCGGATTCTAACGGAACAACGGCGAGGCGTCTATCACAGGAACGATTACCGTTCGTCGATAACCTGATCGGGCAATTCGTTCGGGTTGTCGCCAGGGCGTGCCGGGCAGGCATCTGCCAACACCACTCCTGAGGCGGCAATGGCATGTGTCAGTCCCTCGACGATGTCGCCGCGCTGCAAGCGCTCGACGGCTGCTTGCACCACCTGCTTCCACCGTTCTGCCGACACCAATCCCGCTAACGAACGATCCGGCAGCACATAGATCTGCCTCTCTAACATCGACAGCAGGATCAGCACACCCGTACGCTCCCGCGTCTGTGAGATCGCATGTTGAGCAAAGGCCCGTTCGGCTCTGAGCGCGACCTTGTGCCTCAGTCGATCCGGCGAGGTCAGTAGGCGGATGACTGGCTGCCAGGTCCCAATCCAGGTCCCAGACAGATAGGCAAGCGTGACGGCAAGAACCAGCCACGCAGCATTCGAGGCATGCCATCCCCAGGGAAGCCAGGAAACCTCGATGGTCAACAGCACGGCCAACGTGGTGAGCGCAGTGATCAACCCCGCCCAATGCTGGGCATCGCGATAGAAGCCGGACCGCGCGACGATCATCGGCACAATTTCAGCCCTGGTCTGCTGTTCAGCTGTATGGACCGCCTGCCGGATTCGTTCTCGATCTGCTTCCGACAACGCCGCCTCTTTACCAGTCGCCACTCGCGCCTCCTCCTCCGAAATCTCCCCCCCCGCCACTGAATCCCCCACCACCCCCCAGCGAGCCGCCACCCCACCCCCCGCCTCGACTACTGTACGAGGTCCAATCATTAAAACCATGGCCCCGTCGGCCCGACATCGCGCTTCCTAACACCAGCACAAGTAGCAAGGTGACCAGGCCCGTGACGATAGCCGGGATCAGCCAGGGGGATAGCCACAACGAGAGGCCGGTGCCGGCCAGAGCGCCAACCAGACGATTCACATTTGATAAAGCCAGACCGAAGACCACGCCGACAATCAGGGCCATCAGGATCTGACCGACTATGTCCCCGCCGCCTGCAGGCATCGCTGGCCTCTCAGGCGCCTGATAGGTGCCTTCGATGGTCTTCAGAATCGCGGCAACCCCGGCGACAATCCCGCCCGGCAGATCCCCGGAACGAAACCGCGGAACAATTTCGTTGCGAATGATCTGTGCCGACTTGGCGTCCGTCAAGGTTCCCTCAAGTCCATAGCCCACTTCGATCCGGACTTTGCGCTCCTTCAACGCCACCAACAGCAACGCCCCGTTGTCCGTTCCCTTCTGACCGAGCTTCCACGTGGTGGCGACGCGGTGGGCAAAGGGTTCGAGCGGTTCGCCTTCGAGCGACGGCAGCGTAAGTATCACGACTTGATTGCCGCTGCCCGTCTCGTGTGCCTGGAGATCAGCCGTCAGCCGATCTACATCACTTGCCGATAAGACATGCGCCAGGTCCATCACGCGCCCGGTCAGCGGCGGCACTTCGATCGACCAGGCCAGCCCCGGGCTCAAGAGCATCGCAAGAAAGACAAAGAGCCGCGCCGGCTTGCGCCAGACACGGCTCATGTTGATGAGATTCATCGCTTTGATCGGGCTCAGTTAAACTTCACCTCTGGCGGCTTTGCCACAGCCTTTTCGTCCGCCACGGTGAAATTCGGCTTCTCCTCCATGTGGAGAAGGAACTTCGCCGTTAAGTTGGTCGGGAAAAAGCGGACCATTTTGTTGTACTCCGCCACCCGATCGATATAGCGTTTGCGCGCGACGGTAATTCGGTTCTCCGTCCCCTCCAGCTGACTCTGCAAATCCCGGAAACTTTGATCGGCTTTCAAGTTCGGATAGTTCTCGGCGATTGCAATGAGCCGTCCCAGCGCGGTGGTGAGTCCGGCCTGAGCCTTCTGGAACTGTTCGAATGCGGCCGGATCCTTCAAGGTCTCAGGTGTGACCTGGATACCGGTTGCTTGGGCCCGCGCCTTCACGACGCCTTCAAGCGTCTCCTTTTCATGCTCGGCATAGCCCTTCACCGTTGCGACCAGGTTGGGAATCAGATCGGCCCGACGTTGATACTGATTGATGACCTCGCTCCAAGCCGCCTTGGTATCTTCGTCCAATCCCTGGAGATCGTTATAGCCGCAGCCCGACATCAATCCTGCGAACAGGATCACGAGGCCGACCGCCAGATTCATGACAGACGCACGTCTCATAGACTCCTCCTTTTCCCGGCTCAGTCCGGACTGTAGTCCGGTCCGGGGATCATGCTACCATGGCAATAGTCATTAAGATATGTGAGTCAAGAGGTCTCGATGTCGCTGGAGTCGTCGTCTCATCTACCGGGCGGGTTTCAAGTGCGGCACCGCTCGCTGGGCATCTATCAAGGCAGCGCGATTGAGCTAGCCTTCTGGCACCCTTCCTCAGGAATGCCGGAATATGGTCTGTGTCGGTTCTCCACGGAGATGAAGGCCCAGGCTCTTGTCGATTTTCTCTGCTCGCCGATGTGCGGGGAACCAATGGATCGAGGCGACCTGACCGTCGAGCCCTACGATCTCACTGAACACAACCGCTTGATCGACGAACACCCGCTCCCCTCCGCCTGGGAAACGCCGACCTAGAGCAGGCACTCCCTGTCTCACGCTTCTGTTGAATAATTGTGTGCCGGAGAGATTCGTTAGCGGGCGACCGAAGACGCCACCGCTTTGGACAAAACCGTCGAGGTCGCCCCGGCGTTGGATTGAATGAACGCGAGCAGCTGCTTGTTGTCTTGAGCCTTCCGCAGAAATTTGAAGGCAATGCCGCGGGAACTGATCGATCGGACCATCGCCGCCACTTCGATAGGAGATTCCTGATCAGAGATCGCAATTTCGAGATAGAAGATATCGTCGACGTGGACCTGTGCGTCACTCTTGATGATACAGCCGCCCATCGACAGATCCATGACGATCCCTTCGCCCCGAACCTTGCCCCCTGAAAAAGAGAGAAACAACCGTACCGGAATCCGGAGATGCTCACGGCGATCGATGGCATGCTTTGGCTCCACAAGCCCGATCCGGCACGCCAGGAACCGATAGCTGCATTCCTGGCAGTGAAAAGGCGAAATCCAAATCCATGACGCGACATGTTCCCGCGGAGACTGTGGGCGTGACCGCAAGACCGTATCCTTCTGGCATTGCGGACAGGTGAGTTGGCGAGCCATCGTAAACGATCCCTTCCCCACAGTGCGAGGCCATATGGACGAGGACAACGCGTGCGAGTCCTGCTGCGTTCGCCTCATCACATCTGCCCCGAAGAGCTCCGTCAACAGACACAGGCTCTCGCAACTCACTATAAATGTGTTTGGTCGTCAGTCAAGCTGAATGCCAAGTTCCGCAGCCGGTTCACACTCTGACCTCCGCCCCTCCGTATCGCGTCCGGTATCCTCCCTCGTCCTCCCCTGGTGAGGAAGATCAACAATCGTAAATATTCTTGGACGATTCCAGCCCCCATGCAAATATCGTAGAAGTGCTAAGGAGGGCTTGTGTACCGTCGCGATATTTCATCCACATTGCGGATCCTGGCTGTGCTGTTAGGAGCGTTTGTCTTCTACCACATCTGGACACAGCCCCCGACGAC
>JACOEJ010000092.1:0-5031 GCA_024998645.1 Nitrospira sp. | reverse complement strand
CTGTGCTGTTAGGAGCGTTTGTCTTCTACCACATCTGGACACAGCCCCCGACGACGACGGTGCCCACACCCGCATCGTTGCCCGCGACGACTATCGATGCCACGCCCAATTTCCCTCCGGCGCTGATTGAGCCGGCTCCGCCGCAAGACATCCCTCGGACCCGGCTCGTCGAATTCGGCGAGGCTCCGAGCCCTGCCCACCAGAAAATCAGGGACACCCTTGATCGAAACGAATACGCTGAAACAGAGTCGGCGTTGCGTACGCTCGGCAAGACGCTGATCGCCACACCCCGCGACAAAGCATACGTGGCAGCTCTGTGGAACAACCTCGGCGTTCAACAGGAAAAGAATGGCGGGATCGACGTCTCCGTCAAGGCCTTCAAACGAGCGGTCGCATTGGCACCACGCAATCCAACCGCCCTCCTAAATCTCACCCAAGCCTATTGGGGACTCCGACATCCATCCCTCACGCTTCAATTCCTTGAAGGGGTGACCCAGATCGTACCGGATGACCCGTTCCCGCACCTTGCGCTGGCCGAACTACTGATCGACAAGGGGCGGCACCTGGATGCCGTTCAGCACCTGAAACGGGCAAGAGCAAGAATCCACCGTGATTCCAATCTCATAGCGCTTCTCGAGAAGTTGGAAGGCAAAACGGCGAAGGTTGCTCTCAGAGCACAACAGACTAAGACTCTCGTTCCAACGACGAAACCGGCCAAACAGACACCTGTACAAGAACTCCTTCCGCCCCAAACGGACACTTCTACACCAGCGTCCATGGAACAGGCGGGGCCTGCCCCCGCTGTGGAACTGTTGCCTCCTGCCAATCCTGCGAACGACGCGTCCCTACCGGCTCCCGCTCCAACTGAGACCACACCCTGACTGTATCACCTTGCTCAAATACCAAACAGACCGCGTCACGCATAGGCGGTTTGGTTTGGCGATATCGGTCTCCTAGGCCTGTGGCCGCCAGACCGCCTGCCCGGCGAGATGGCCCGTGGCCCAGGCCCATTGAAAGTTAAACCCGCCGATACGCCCATCGCAATCGAGGATTTCTCCAGCCAGATAGAGGCCCGGCACCAGCTTCGATTCCATCGTACGAAAATTCACTTCATCCAACGGCACCCCGCCGGCTGTCACCTCCGCATAGTTCCATCCCCGATCCTGTACGATGGGAAACAGAAACTTTGTCAATAAAGACAGGAGATGCTCCCGATCCTTTTTCGGCAGTTGCGCAACGGCCGTCTGGCTATCGCAACCGGCATGCTGAATGAGAGAGTCCGTGAATCGCTGAGGTAGCCGCTGGGCAAGTGTCTTCCCGAGAGAGCGACGGGGATACTCTCTCGTCTGCTCCATAAACCACTGCCGTACCTGCTCCTGGTTCTGCCCAGGCAAAAAATTACCGAAGACCTCGGCCGGTTTTCCCTGCTCCTGTGCCATACACCAGAATCGGCTGGCATCCATCACGACCGGCCCGCTGATCCCGAAATGCGTCCAGAGCAAGCTGCCTATCCGCGCATCGAGCGTTTTCCCATTCACAACCGTGGTGAGTTCGACCTCCTGCGAGAGGCCCGAGAGATTCTTGTGAAACATGCGGTCATCCAGCACGAGTGGAGCAAGCGCCGGGACCGTCGGCGTGACATGATGCCCCAGCCGCCGTACCAACTCATAGCCAAACCCGTCGCTCCCCGACTTGGGAATTGATCGGCCTCCGGTGGCCACAATCACCCGACTCGCCGTCAGAGCTCCATGACTATGGTGGACGACAAATCCCGCCCCCGAATCAGGAAGGCGGTCGATCTTGGTCACTCGATGGTCTGGAAGAATAGCCACGCCTAGTTCGCGACAGCGCCCAACGAGCGCGTTCAGTACGGTTCGTGACGTATTAGTGACGGGAAACAACTTGCCGGTCTCTTCTCGTTTGAGCTCAACACCCATCGAAGCAAACCACGTGATGGTGGCTTCAACAGAAAATGCTGCCAGCACATTTTTGATAATGCGGCGATTGCCGAAGAAGTCGGTCGGCGCCGCCACCGCATGCGTGACGTTGCAGCGGCCCCCGCCGGACACAAGAATTTTGGCTCCGATGGTCTTGGCCCCGTCAAGGATGACAATGGATCGCGAATCTGAAGGTCCGGCTGCTTCTCCCGCAAATATTGCGGCGGCGAGGCCGGCCGCGCCCCCGCCGATGATGGCAATATCGGCCGTGGCCATCGGATTAATTCCTGGACCGGACATGAAAATACCGTAGAACCGTCAGTGCCGTTGGATTTCAAAGGGGATTCGTCGCGCGTGGCAACTCTAGCAGGATTGACGACACCGGTCGAGCGATCGGCAGGAGACCCTATCGAGTAGGCTCGACGGGCCGTTGCCATCAAATACAAAACCCTCAGCGCTATCGATTCTGGACTTCTTCTGAATGCTCGGAGGTCGCAACCAACTGTTCTATCCGCTCTTTGAGGAAGTAGAACGCACGGTCGAACGCCGCTTGCGTCTCTGCTTCGTTCCCCAGCACCTTTGCAGGATCGGGCGTACCCCAATGAAGCTTTACCGGCTTGCCTGGAAAGATGGGACAGGTCTCACCGGCCGCCTGATCACAGACCGTAATGACAAGATCGAGGGGTTGAGCGGCAAACTCGTTCCAGGATTTGCTATAGGGCTGGCCGGGATCAATGCCATGGCGCTTGAGGGTTTCAATAGATCGCGGATGTACGTACCCGGTCGGAAAACTCCCGGCACTCCATGCTTGGAACCGTCCCTGCCCCAAATCATTCACGAGGGCCTCGGCCATGATCGAGCGGCACGAGTTACCGGTACAGAGAATGAGAACCTTGATAGGATCTGTCGGCATAAGACTCAACGCCCTCCCTTGCTGGCTGAGGGCTTCAGACTGATGAGCTGCGCCGGAGTGTCCTGAGTACAACAAGCACCCTCAGTGCCGTCCATGTTTTCTGAAAAGAACTGGGCATCCTCCATGGTCCGATAGACTTCCCAGGGAATGCCTGCCGGGTCTTGTACCCAGGACTTATCCGATCGCGCGTAGCAGCAGGTCGTAGCTCCCTCCTCCAGAACCTTCATATCCGCCTTTTCGAGACGGCTACGTAACTCATTCAGTTCACTCTCTTCTTCGACCTGGATTCCGAGGTGATCGACGCCTTTCTTTTTTGCGCGGGTAGAAATTGCAAAATTGACGCGCGGGTCGTCAAGCATCCACTTCGCATAATCCGACTTGGTCTTCACCGGAACCGTGCCAAACAAACTGCTGTAGAAACGGATCGCCTCATCGAGGCTGTCGACTCCGATATGGATATGAAAACGTTTCATGGTCTTCTCCTCCGCGTGCTTAGTAGACTCTTCCATGGGCATCAGTCGGCCTTCAACCTGCACCCTCATTGCTGCACGTTACAGCCTCCTTCGGAAACCAGTGCCGCGTACGGTTGCAAATATGGCAGACGGACAACATGACCGGCACTTCGACGAGTACGCCCACCACAGTCGCCAGCGCTGCGCCCGATTCAGGTCCGAACAAGGCGATGGCGGTCGCCACCGCAAGCTCAAAGAAATTACTGGCTCCGATGAGCGCACCGGGCGCAGCCACCGCATACGGGACTCGTAACCACCGCATCAGTCCATAGGCCAGAGACGCATTCATATAGACCTGGAAAAGAATTGGAATGGCGATCAAAACCACGTGCCAGGGTTTGGCCACAATATTGTCTGCTTGAAACGCGAAGATAAATACAAGCGTCAAGAGCAACGCCGCGATCGTCACCGGACCAAAGCGCGGCAGAAAGTCCTGTTCGAACCAAATGTATCCATAGTGGGCGATCAGCCACGCCCGAGCCAGGGTACCAGTGGCCAGAGGAATTACAATAAAGGCCACCACAGAATACAGCAGGACACCGAACGGGACCGTCAGCGAAGACGTCCCGCTCACCAGGAAGCCGATGATCGGGGCGAACAGCAACAGCATAATCAGGTCGTTGACGGTCACCTGCACCAAGGTGTAGGCCGGATCACCGTCCGTCAAATAGCTCCAGACGAACACCATCGCGGTGCAGGGAGCCGCGGCCAGGATGATGCAGCCGGCAATGTATTGATCGGCTTCCGCCGGTGTCATCCAGGCCCCGAACACGAACCGAAAGAACAGCCACGCAAAGAAAGCCATAGAGAAGGGCTTAACGAGCCAATTGACTACAAGAGTGACAAAGAGCCCTTGCGGTCGGCGACCGACGTTTCGCAAAGCCGTGAGATCGACTTTCATCATCATGGGAATAATCATCAGCCAGATGAGGACAGCGATGGGAAAGTTGATATGACTTCCCTCCCCGAGTTCCCAGCTCCGGAACGTGCTCACCAATGACGGGAATGCCTGCCCAACAAGGACTCCGGCAACCATGCAGAGTCCAACCCAGACGGTCAGAAAGCGCTCAAAGATGTTCAGTCGTTTTTCCGAGGAAGCCGATGATGGGAGCGCAGAAGTATTTGCCATCTTCTTATCGCCCTTCATTACATCAAGAAATATTGATACGTGAGATCAAAAAATAGACTACTCGCATTTCTTTGAAGAGCCGGACATCGTGATCGCTTTCTTGAGTTCGCCAACGAAGTCTTCAAGATCTTCCAATCCTTCTCGATTCAACGAGTAATACATCCACCGACCTTCCGGACGGTCGCGAATGAACCCCGCCTCCTTGAGTACTTTGAGATGAAACGACAGTCTGGACTGCCCGACCTGGAGCGTGTCCGTCAATTCGCAGACACATTGCTCTCCCTGCTTGAGCCTGTTGAGAATCTCCAGCCGCGTCTGATCGGACAAGGCATGAAAGAGGACAGCCGCTTTGACTCGTTGCTTCGTGGACATCGCAAGCATGATACATCAATAATTATTGATTGATCAACTCTTCGCGATTCGTCCTGGTAGGTGCTCTCGCAGAGACTCTCTGCAATCGCCATAATTGAAGCGGAAAAAATTGCGCCACTGGCAATGTTCCATCATCACGAACATTCAACCAAAGATTAGACACTTTTA
>JACOEJ010000091.1:4957-11375 GCA_024998645.1 Nitrospira sp. | reverse complement strand
TGAGCTAGTCTCCAACTATCGAGGACGCATGCCGAAACGCACTGATATCAAGTCTATTCTGTTAATTGGATCCGGTCCGATCGTGATCGGCCAGGCTTGTGAGTTTGACTATTCCGGCACGCAAGCCTGCAAAGCGCTGCGGGAAGAGGGCTTCAAGGTCATCCTCATCAACAGCAACCCTGCGACGATTATGACCGACCCCGAGCTGGCCGACCGCACGTACATTGAGCCGATCACGCTGGAGGTTGTGGAGAAAGTCATTGAACGTGAGCGCCCCGATGCGCTGTTGCCGACGATGGGCGGGCAAACGGCATTGAATGCGACGATGGGGTTGGTGAAGCGCGGCGTGTTGGAGAAGTACGGCGTCAAGCTGATCGGGGCCTCGGCGGAAGCCATTCACAAGGCTGAAGATCGTGAGGCGTTCAAGCAGGCGATGCAGCGGATCGGTTTGAAGGTGCCGGAAAGCGGCACGGCGCACAATCGCGATGAGGCGGCCAGGATCCTGGAGAAAGTCGGATTTCCCGCCATCATCCGGCCGTCGTTTACGATGGGCGGGACCGGCGGCAACATTGCCTATAACCGGGAGGAGTTCGAAAAGCTCATCGACTGGGCTTTGGCCATGAGCCCGACCAGTCAGGTTTTGATCGAACGCTCATTGATCGGATGGAAAGAGTACGAACTGGAGGTCATGCGCGATCTCAAGGACAACGTGGTCATTGTCTGTCCGATCGAGAATCTGGACCCGATGGGCGTGCATACCGGCGACAGCATCACCGTGGCGCCAGCGATGACTCTGACCGACAAAGAATATCAGCGGATGCGTGACGCGGCCTTGCGGATCATTCGCGAGATCGGCGTCGATACCGGCGGCTCGAACATTCAATTCGGTCTGAACCCCGACAACGGGGAAATGATCATCATCGAGATGAACCCGCGCGTGTCGCGGAGCTCGGCCCTGGCGTCGAAGGCCACCGGCTTCCCGATAGCGAAGATCGCGGCCAAGCTGGCGATCGGTTATACGTTGGATGAGATCACTAACGACATTACGGGTGTGACCAAAGCGTCCTTCGAACCTACCATCGATTACGTCGTGGTCAAGATTCCTCGCTTTGCCTTTCAGAAATTCAAAGGGGCCGATCCGACCTTGACGACGCAGATGAAGTCCGTGGGCGAAGTGATGGCCATCGGCCGGACGTTCAAGGAGTCGTTGCAGAAAGCGATCCGTTCGTTGGAGCTGGACCTCAACGGACTGGCCTCACGGGTCGGTATCGATCGGGGGATTCCTGCCGAGTTCAATCGCGCCGAGGCGGTCGAGAAGATCCGGCGTACCCTGAAAACTCCATTGCCTGAGCGGCTCTGGTATCTGGCCGACGGGATCCGGCTCGGCTTTACGAATGACGAATTGTTCGCCATTACCAAAATCGATCCCTGGTTTTTGGAGCAGGTTCGTGAGCTGATCCAGTTTGAACAGTTGTTGGTAAGCAAGGCCGACAAAGCCTCTGCGGCTCTCGCCGGCGATCTGTTGTGGGAGGCGAAGGAGTTAGGATTCTCCGATGACCGGATCGGTCAATTGCTCGGCGTCGAGGGCGCCGCCGTTCGGAAGGCGCGCATGGGGTCCGGCAAGTCCGCCAAGCCGGCCAGAGCTGTGACGTATAAGCGGGTGGATACCTGCGCGGCGGAGTTTGAAGCGAATACGCCCTATCTCTATTCGACCTACGGCAGTGAATGCGAATCACGCCCTTCCGATCGCACGAAGGTCGTGATTCTCGGCGGCGGCCCCAACCGGATCGGGCAGGGGATCGAGTTCGACTACTGCTGTGTGCATGCGGCGATGGCGTTGCGGGAAGAGGGCGTCGAAACGATCATGGTGAACTGCAATCCGGAAACGGTGAGCACCGACTATGACACGTCGGACCGTCTCTACTTTGAGCCGCTCACTGAGGAGGATGTCTTGAACATCATCCATCGGGAGCAGCCGCTTGGCGTGGTGCTGCAATTCGGCGGGCAGACCCCGTTGAAATTGGCGTTGCCGCTCTCCAAGGCCGGGGTGAAAATTCTCGGGACGAGCCCAGAAGCCATCGATCGGGCAGAGGATCGGGAACGGTTCCGCGATTTACTGGACAAGCTCGGATTGCGTCAGGCCGAAAGCGGCATGGCCCGCTCCGTCGATGAAGCGGTACGGATTGCCGGGAAGATCACCTATCCCGTGATGGTGCGTCCCTCCTATGTGTTGGGTGGGCGGTCGATGCAGATTGTGTATGATGAAACTGATTTGCTGGAGTACATGCGTTCGGCAGTGAAGGCATCGCCCAAACATCCGGTGTTGATCGACAAGTATCTTTCGGACGCGATCGAGATCGATGCCGATGCCATTTCGGACGGGAAGACTGTGGTGGTGGCCGGCATCATGGAGCATATTGAAGAAGCCGGGGTGCACTCGGGTGATTCGGCCTGCTCGCTTCCGCCGTACACTTTGGATAAGGCCCTCGTTCGCGAAATTGAGCGCCAGATGAAGGCCTTGGCGTTGGAGTTAGGTGTCGTGGGTCTGATGAATGCGCAGTTCGCCGTGAAGGACCAGACGGTGTATGTGCTTGAGGTGAATCCACGGGGTTCGCGCACGGTGCCGTTCGTGAGCAAAGCCATCGGTGTTCCGCTGGCCAAGCTGGCGATGAAGGTGATGCTGGGAAAGTCGCTCCAAGACCTCGGGTTTACCAAGGCGCCGCAGCCCGTGCATTTGTCGGTGAAGGAGGCGGTGTTCCCGTTCAATAAGTTTCCGGGAGTCGATGTGCTGTTGGGGCCGGAAATGAAATCGACGGGAGAAGTCATGGGCATCGACGACGATTTCGGCTGGGCGTTTGCCAAGTCCCAGGCCGGAGCCGGGGCCACCCTGCCGCAATCGGGTACCGCCTTCATCAGCGTGAAAGAATCCGATCAATCGGCGGCGTGGGGCGTGGCAAAACGGTTGCGCAGTCTGGGGTTCAAGATTCAGGCGACCAGCGGCACGGCCAGTTTCTTGAAAGATAAAGGGGTTGAGGTGGAGACCGTCAATAAAGTAAAAGAGGGGCGCCCCCATATCGTGGATCACATTAAAAACGGGGCCGTTGCGTTAGTCGTGAATACCGTGCGGACGGCCTCCGCCCATACGGATTCACTGTCTATTCGTCGGGAAGCCCTGCAGAGGGGAGTGCCCTACTATACGACGATGCGCGGAGCGCTGGCGGCCGTGATGGGCATTGAAGCCCTGGCGAAGAAAGAATTGTCGATTCGATCTCTGCAAGAGTATCATCGAACTCAGGTGTAAGAGGAGTTCTGCGGTATGCCGACACCCATTACTCGAAAAGGTTATGAGGCCCTCAAGGCCGAACTCGATCGCTTACGCAAGGTCGAACGACCGAAGAATATCGAAGCGATTGCCGAAGCCCGTGCGCATGGCGACTTGAGCGAGAATGCCGAGTATGACGCGGCCAAGGAGCGGCAGGGGTTTATTGCGTCGCGCATGGCTGAGCTCGAAACCAAAATTGCTGAGGCCCGGGTGGTGGACACGACCGGCCGTACGACGGACACCGCGGTGTTCGGCGCGACGGTGCTGGTGATCGAGCAGGAATCGCAGTCGAAGAAAACGTACACGCTGGTCGGCCAGGACGAAGCCGATATGAAGGTCAATAGAATCTCCGTGCAGTCGCCGGTCGGCCGCGCGCTCATCGGGAAGCGGGTCGGAGATTTCGTCGAAGTGACGACGCCCACGAAGGTCATGGAATACGAAGTTGTGGAGATCAAATTCGAGGAATTGTGACGTGCCTCCGGCCCTTCCGCTCATTACTCTCCTGACCGATTTCGGCGCTAAAGATTATTTTGTGGCCAGTATGAAAGGGGTGATCCTGACGATCCACCCCGCCGCCCGTATTGAAGATGTGTCCCATCACATCACCCCGCATCGAATCGACGAAGCCGCCTACTGTCTCCAGGCCTGCTACCGGACATTTCCCGAAGGCACGGTGCACGTCGTTGTTGTCGATCCCGGCGTCGGCAGCCACCGACGGCCGATCCTGGTCAAAACGGGTCGTTATTACTTCGTGGCACCGGACAACGGTGTGCTGACGCCGATTTTGAATTTGGAAGAGGATGTTGAGATCCGGGAAATAGAAAATCAGCGGTATCAATTGCAGTCCCCCGGAGCGACCTTTCACGGCCGGGATGTGTTTGCCCCGGCGGCAGCCTGGCTGGCCAAAGGTACGGCGCTGTCGTCGTTCGGCCGGCTGATCGCTGATCCGGTCAGGATGAACTGGCCCCAGCCCAGGATGACCGCGCGAACGATTATCGGAGAGATCGTATACATTGACCGTTTCGGGAATCTGATTTCGAACATTTCCCAAACTCAGATTGAAGCCGGCCAGATCGGCAGGCCGGAGATCCGGGTGGGGGAGTATCTCATTGGAAACTTGGTGGCAAGCTATAGTGAAGGTCAGGTCGATGTTCTGCATGCCTTGATCAACAGCAATGGGATGCTGGAGTTATTTCTCAAGGAAAGGCCGGCAAGCGAGTGTTTGAAGGTTGGCGTCGGGGCCGTCGTCGAGATGAATGGTTGATGGAGGGTTATCGTAGACGTTGGTCGATCTGATCGCACACATGACCGGCGAAGGGCAGTGAACAGGTGAAGGCCGGTGAGACCGCATTGAGGACATGCATGGAGCGGCGGTCTCCTTCCAGGACGAAGTCCATTTCAAGTTTCTTTTTCGTGATGTCGAGGAGTTGAGCCCTGATGCCGGGCCGTCCCCACTTCTGATAGTTCGATTCCTGTACCCCTTCGGCGAGCACCGAGGCGAGTTCGACCATCTTGCTGCGGGAGTATTTGGCAATCTCTTCCATCGCGAGGCGCCGGTAGTCGAATTGGGCATTGGTCAGCAGTCCGAGTCCGCGGCCCGCGACCTCCATCATTTCACTCAGTTTGAAATTGCTGAGGCCCTCGTAATTCTCACGCCAGAAGGCCGGAATGGCCGTGGGGCCGATTTTAGCCTTTCCATCGGCGGTGATGGTGAAGTGAACACCGAGAAACGGATTTCTCAGGTCGGGGACCGGGTAGATATTGGCGCGGATCGCGCCCGGCGGCTCGTTTGAAGAGAGATAGAGCCCTTTGAAGGGCAGGATCCGATACTTTTCCGAGAAACCATAATCTATCGCGATTTTGTCCGCGTACAATCCTGCGGCATTCACGACATATCCGGCGGTCATCGTGTCCGAGTTGGTCCGGACTCCCTGATCGGTTCGGCTGATGTAGGCGGTGTCGAATCGTATCTCTATTCCCTCCTGGATGGCATCGCGTTGCATCGCGTCAACTACGTGCAAGGGGTTCACGGTCGAGGTGCGGGGTGAGAACAGGGCGCGCTGGTAGGTTTTGACGCGAGGCTCGATCCGTTTGGCTTCTGCTTCGGTCAGCTCCTGAATCTCAATCGCGTTCGCCCGGCCGCGCTGTACAAGCTCGTCGAGGGAGGGGAGATCGCCGGCATCTTTGGCCACGACGAGTTTGCCGCAGCGATTGAGGGGAATGCCTTTCTGCTCACAATAGGCAGTCATCCGCTCGTTCCCGAGCTTGGTGAATTTCGCCTTCAGGCTATCGGGGGAATAGTAGAATCCTGCATGGAGGACACCGCTGTTGCGGCCGCTGGCGTGGGCCCCGCAAGCGGATTCTTTCTCGATCAATATAATGCGGGCATCGGCATGGCGTTTCTTGAGTTCTCTGGCGATACTCAAGCCAATGACACCGCCGCCGATCACGAGGAAATCACAGGTCTGCATGGACCCTCATGATGGCCTCTTGGAGAATCTTTGTCATGCGTTGGAGTTCCCGTGGTGTCACGGACAGCGGCGGTATCAGGACGATCACATTGCCGATCGGGCGTAGTAAGAGCCCTCGACGGCGTGCCTCCATGGCGACCCGGTGGCCGATTCTGGCCTGCAGGGGGATGGCTTCACGGGTGGTCTTGTTCCGAACGAGTTCGATGCTCACCATCATGCCGCGCTGGCGGATATCTCCCACGAGCGGCAGGTCGGCAAGGGGCTTGAGCAGGCGTTTCAAGAGTGCGATCTTCGGGCGGAGTCTCGCAAGGGTTTTTTCTTCTCGGAAGATCTCGATGTTCGCCAGGGCCACCGCACAGCCCAAGGGATTGCCGGTATAGCTGTGGCCGTGGAAAAATGTTTTGAACTCTTCATACTTCCCCAGAAACGCGCTATAGATTTCTTCAGTCGTCAGAGTGGCGGCCAAGGGCATATATCCGCCGGTCAGTCCCTTGCTGATGGCCATCAGATCCGGGGTGACGCCTTCATGCTGACAGGCAAACATCTTTCCTGTGCGGCCAAATCCTGTCGCCACTTCATCGGCGATGAGCAGCACATTATATTGAGTGCAGAGTTCACGGATGCG
>JACOEJ010000091.1:0-4857 GCA_024998645.1 Nitrospira sp. | reverse complement strand
CCACTTCATCGGCGATGAGCAGCACATTATATTGAGTGCAGAGTTCACGGATGCGTTGCAAGTAGCCGGGCGGAGACATGATCATGCCGGCTGCGGCCTGCACCAACGGTTCAATGACGAATCCGGCAATCTCGCGATGCCGGGTTTTGAGCAGCTGTTCGATCGGATCGAGGCAGGCCATCCGGCAGGAGGGATAGGTGAGGGCGAGCGGACAGCGGTAACAGTAGGGGGGCTCGGCGTCGAGAGTTGGAAATAGCAGTGGTTTGAATCGGCCGTGAAACAGTTCGATATTTCCGACACTGATGGCCCCGATCGTGTCGCCGTGATAGGCCAGCTTGAGATGCAGAAAGGTATTTTTGGGTCCGGCCTCGGGACGGCATTGTTGCCAATATTGGACCGCCATCTTGAGCGCGACTTCAACTGCCGTTGACCCGTTGTCGGAATAAAACACTCGTGTGAGGCCTTTGGGTACGATTCGGATCAGCTCGCGCGCCAGGCGAATAGCCGGCGGGTTTGAGAGGCCCAGAAAAGTCGAGTGGGCGATTTTGTCGAGTTGGTTTTTGATGGCGCGATCGAGCGTCGGATGCCGGTGTCCATGGAGATTCACCCAGATAGACGAGGTTCCGTCGAGGTACTTCCTGCCCTGAGTATCGATCAGATAGGCGCCCTTCCCCCGCTCGATAATGAGAGGGGCCTCCTGTTCCCATTCCTGCATCTGCGTAAAGGGATGCCAGAGATATTTCCGGTCCCAATCCGCGAGTATGTCCGGGGGGGTGCGTGGCGCCATGCGATTCAGAGTTCCTGCGAAGCCGGGTGGAGTTGAGGTGCGTAGAAAGGCTCGAAAATCACGGTGCGGCGGCGATTATACGAGTGAGTCCTGACTTTGACAACCCGGGGGGCAGTTACTATAATGAACCGATTTTTTTCTGAAAAGAGCTAGGATTTGCAAAGCCTTATACGAAACTTCTCGATTATCGCCCATATCGATCACGGCAAATCAACCCTCGCCGACCGGCTCTTGGATGCGACCGGTGCAGTGACCGCCCGAGAGGCCAAGGAGCAGATCCTTGATGCCATGGATCTTGAGCGGGAACGCGGCATTACGATCAAGGCCCATGCGGTCGCCATCCGGTACAAGGCCAAGGACGGGAAGACCTACGATTTGCATTTGATCGATACGCCCGGGCACGTTGACTTCACCTATGAAGTCTCGCGGAGTCTCGCGGCGTGCGAGGGTGCGCTCTTGCTTGTGGATGCCACGCAGGGGGTGCAGGCGCAGACCATTGCCAATGTGAATCTGGCCATGGCGAACAATCTGACCATTATCCCCGTCATCAATAAGATTGATTTGGCCAGCGCGGACGTCGAGGGGACCAAGAATTCCATTTCAGAAGTGTTGCAGCTGGATGCCAGCGATGCGATGCCCATCAGTGCGAAAGAGGGCAAGGGAGTGCCGGAGGTGCTCGAAGCGATCATCCAGCGGATTCCGCCGCCGTCCGGTGATCCCAAGGCTCCGCTGAAAGCCCTCATTTTCGATTCCTGGTTCGATAACTACCAGGGGGTGATCGTTCTCATCCGTATCGTGGATGGCGAAGTTCGGCCGGGGATGAAGATTAAAGTCATGTCCAATGACCGGACGTTTGAAGTGATGGAAGTCGGGAAGTTTATTCCCAAGCGCTCGAAGACGACCCAGCTGCTGACCGGTGAAGTCGGCTATCTGTGTGCGAACATGCGTGAAGTGGCGGACGTCAAGATCGGTGATACGCTGACCGATGCCGTGCGCCCGACGGCCACGCCGTTCCCCGGGTATAAGGAAGTGAAGCCGCTGGTCTTCTGCGGACTCTATTCGACCGACACGGCGAAGTATGAAGATCTGCGGGATGCGCTCATCAAGTTGCGATTGAACGACTCCTCCTTCGTCTATGAGCCGGAGAGTTCCTTGGCTTTGGGCTTTGGCTTTCGTTGCGGCTTCCTGGGTTTGCTGCATATGGAAATCATCCAGGAGCGCCTGGAGCGGGAATATGGCCTGACGTTGATTACGACCGCGCCCACCGTCGTCTATCGCGTGATGACGACCAAAGGTGAGGTGCTGGAGATCGATAATCCCGCCGAGCTGCCGGAGCCCAGCAGTATCGAGTCGTTTGAGGAGCCCTTTATTCTGGCGACCGTCATTACGCCGGAGCGCTACATGGGGGCGATCTTGAAGCTCTGTCAGGAACGCCGTGGCATTCAGCGGGATATTCATTTTCTCGATCCGACGCGTGTGGTCATCAGTTACGAGATGCCGCTCAACGAAGTCATCCTGGATTTTTATGACAAGCTCAAGTCGCGCACGCAAGGGTACGCGTCGCTGGACTATGAGTTGCTCGGCTATCGCGAATCCGATCTGGTGAAGCTCGATATTCTGCTCAACGGCGAGGCGGTGGATGCGTTGTCGTTCATTACCCATAAAGAGCGATCGGTTCATCGCGGGCGGCAGATGGCGGAGAAGATGAAAGAGCTGATCCCCCGCCAGATGTTTGAAATTGCCATTCAGGCAGCGATCGGGACGAAGATCATCGCCCGCGAGTCGATCGGCGCGATGAAGAAGAACGTCATCGCGAAGTGCTATGGCGGCGATATCTCACGCAAGCGGAAGCTGTTGGAAAAGCAGAAAGAGGGCAAGAAGCGGATGAAGTCGGTGGGGAGCGTGGAAGTGCCGCAAGAGGCCTTCCTGGCGCTGTTGAAAGTGGGGGATGAATGAGTGTCGAACCGACTCCGCCCAATCTTGAGGACGTGTCAGGGGTAACTCCGGTCACGGTTCCAGCCGAAGCCCCGACGGCTGGCGAGGCTCGTCAGAGCGGGAAGTCTATCGTTCGGGAGTATGCCGAAGCCATCGTTGTCGCAATGTTGCTCGCCTTCGCCATTCGGGTGTTCGTCGTGCAGGCGTTCAAAATTCCCTCCGGATCCATGATTCCCACACTGTTGATCGGGGATCACATTCTGGTCAGCAAGTTGTCCTACGGGTTGCAATGGCCGACCGATTGCAAGTTGCAATGGAACTTTCCGCCGGTGAATTGCTACACGTCCTCCAACGTGATGCCGTTCGGCAAGCCGCAGCGGGGCGACGTCATCGTCTTTCGATTTCCGGAAGATGAAGAGAAAGATTTCATCAAGCGCATCGTTGGCACCCCCGGCGACACGGTGCAGATCCGCAATAAGCAGGTGCTCGTCAACGGCGAGCTGCTCGACGATCGGGCCTTCACGCAGCGGATCGACCCGGGCATTATCGATAGTACGATCAATCCCCGCGACAATTTCGGCCCGGTGACGGTGCCGGAAGGATCCTATTTTGTCATGGGCGACAATCGCGATCAGAGCCTCGACAGCCGGTTCTGGGGTTATGTGCGGGAGGAAAAGATTCGCGGGAAGGCATTCAGAATCTATTGGTCCTGGAGCGGCCACGGCCAGTGGACCGAGTGGGTCCGATGGGATCGGTTCGGCAAAGCCATTCAATGAGCGGGCACGGGCAGTGGACTGCATGATGGCCTGACGTAGGCGGTTCGCAACGCTCTGATCAACGCAATAAGCGGCACGGTCGATGGATCTGAAATGGGTCCGATGAGATCGGTTCGGTAAAGCCATTCAATAGAGGGACGCGCACGTCATGGCTTCGCAGACCACACAGAATCAATCCGTGTCACAGAAGGCACTTCGCCAGTACCTCCAGCGATTCCCTCAGGCCAGTCTCTTGGTCATCGGGGATCTGATTCTTGACCACTATGTGATGGGGCGGGTGAGCCGGATTTCTCCGGAGGCTCCGGTGCCGGTCGTGCATGTCGAGTCGGAAACGCTGCGATTGGGCGGCGCGGCGAACGTCTTCAACAACATTCTCGCACTCGGCGGGAAAGCGGACTTGTGCGGCGTGATCGGTGCCGACGAGAGCGGCCGGTTGCTGCTGAAGGAACTGGGTAAGTCGCGTTCAGGCCGGGGTGGCGTGATTATCGACCATGATCGTCCGACCACCAGGAAGAGCCGGGTGATCGCCCACAACCAGCAGATCGTGCGCTACGACATGGAAGGCCGGCAGGAATTGAAGGGGACGCTTCAAAAGCGCCTGCTGCGCTATGTCGAATCGCGGATTCGCGAGTTGTCCTGCATCGTCGTCTCGGATTACGCTAAAGGCGTCGTGTCGGCGGCGCTCATGACCGAATTGACGCGGATGGCGGCCTTGCGCAAGATCCCGATCATTGTCGATCCGAAGGTCGAGCATTTCAGCTACTACAAGGGCGTAACGGTGATGACGCCGAACCATCTGGAAGCCACGCAGGCCGCCGGATTGCACGGTGATGATGATCAGACCATCAACCAGGCCGGCGCCCTGATCAGACAGCGGCTGGGGTGCCAATCCGTGCTGATCACGCGCGGTGAAAAGGGGATGAGTTTGTATGAGGGCGAGGGCACGTCCTGGCATCTTCCGACTCAGGCCCGACAGGTCTATGATGTGACTGGGGCCGGCGATACGGTCATCGGCACACTGGCGCTGGCGCTGGCGACCGGTGCCAATATGCGGGAAGCCGCGACGCTGGCCAACCATGCGGCCGGTATCGTCGTGGGCATGGTCGGCACGGCGACGGTCTCGCCCAAGCAGCTCCTGGAGGCGGTCGGCAATGGCTAAATCATTGTCGTCGGTCATCGTTGTGATTCCCGCACGGTATGGCTCGTCGCGCTTTCCCGGGAAACCGTTGGTGAAGTTGGCCGGCAAAC
The DNA here is from genome assembly GCA_024998645.1 of Nitrospira sp. Classification (GTDB taxonomy): domain Bacteria; phylum Nitrospirota; class Nitrospiria; order Nitrospirales; family Nitrospiraceae; genus Nitrospira_D. The sequence continues at coordinate 111 of JACOEJ010000091.1, read as the reverse complement.
CGATGATCCAGCATGTGTATGAACGTGCGGTGACCTGTCGGTCCGTGAACGAAGTCCTGGTGGCGACGGATGATGAGCGCATCAAGCAGGCCGTCGAACAGTTCGGCGGTC
>JACOEJ010000090.1 GCA_024998645.1 Nitrospira sp. | reverse complement strand
TGCGATAGAAATCGTTAAGCGGCAAGGTGAGTAACTGCAACAGGACCTTGCACAGAGGCTCCTGCATCAGCGGTCGCCCGGCCGTCGAGGCAAACGGGATGCGATATCGATCGAAGACACCCGACAGGAGAGCCCGATAGGGATCCAATGTGCGGGCTACCACGCCAATGTCGTCAAACTGATACCCGTTCGTCTCGACCAGATCCAAAATCCTCCGGCAGGTCGCCGCCAACTCCTCCTCCGCCCCGATGACACTGTGGACAGATATCGTCATCGGCTCATCGGAAGATGGCTTGTCCGGGTCCGCCAGCCTCGTGATCATGTCGGGGTTTGCCGCACGGGGCTGAATACAGCGATCGAAGAAGCGCCGGGCAAATCCCCATCGCTGTCCCGGTTCAACGGGAAACAGCAGCGTCGTGGGAACTGCGGTGCTGACAGCCTCAAACAAAGACAGCTGCACCTGGGTCAGATCGTAGAATCCATAATAGAATGCGTGCCGCAGCGAGGCTAAAAACGGAGAATGAGGAACCTCCGGAACGAGCGACTCGGCCAGATCGTCCGGAGTGCCGACACCCAACGTCTTCCCGACGTCCCGAACGGCCGCGTGCAATGAAAACAAGGCCGTCAGCCAGGCGTGATCCTCCTGATCGAAGCAGCCCTCTTCAAGCCCCCTCAAGGCGACGGCAGGATCGACTCCGGCATCTTTCAAGTCGCGAATGGTTGACCACAGCGCACCCCACATACCGGATGACTGCCCGAGCTGTTGCAGCGGCGCCAAACTGGAGAGCCGGACCTGCACAATCTGCCGGACCAATTGTTCGAAAAAGATATCGTCAACGACGTGCAACGGAGATTGCGCAAGGCGGCTACGCCGCTCATCCGCCAGACGGAGCACCAGCTGATGGAAGGTCATGAAGTGGATATTGAGGGTGGCCTGCAGCTCGACGGCCAGCACCTGACGCACGCGGGCAAGGAGGGGCGCGGAGGGAACAAGAACTGCGAGCGGAGCGAACGGATCCTTTGCCTTCGCCTGACTCACCTGAGCGACCAGCGCGGATTCGAGCGACGGATGGAAACGGCCGGCAATGACGTGAAGCATCAGAAACCGTGGCGCGTGAACAGTGATGCGTGACGAGCGGAAACCGGACGGAGGAGAAGGCGGCTCACATTAATTCTCGAGCGCACCGCCCCTCACCATTCACGTCACGTCGACTAACCCGTCTCGGGCCCCAGCAGTTCACCGTTGCAGTCGACACAGGCCCAATCGCCATCGATAAACTTCATCGGGTCGCCGCAGATCGGGCAATCCGGTGGCGGGCCCTTGTCGTAGATGGGCAAGTCAGGCAATTCAAAGTTGTCATCGTCATCATCAACCATCGGCGTATCTATCCTTTTCCGCGGCTTACTCGCGCGGCTTCATCTTCAGCAGTAAGGCCTTTTCGGCGCTTTCTCGACTCGGCACACCGACAAACGTCAGCCGTCCATCGATAATCGTGGCGGGCACAGCCCGCACCGAATGACGATTGGCCAACTCCGCACCATCCGGTGTCGTAATGTCGACTTCCCGGTAGGAAAAACTATATTTCACTCGCAGCTGCTTCCACAGGCTTTTGGCCGAAGGACAGGCTCCACAGCTGGGCGAAACCAATAACATGATGCTTGGCATATTGTGTCTCCAGAAAAGTCGGTGGCGGATCTTAACACCCAGCGGAATGAGGGGGCAAGCCGCGTTCGGGGCAGGTTCGGCCCGGTCAAAGCCGCGGGATCAGACAAGCCGGCCGCACCGGTTTGACTTCCCAAACCGGAAAGCGCAGCATGAGCATAATTTCAGACCACGAGGTGTTCTGTGTATCCTTGCTAACATCAGCCAGTCTTTTCATAGAATACGGCTTACGCCCTTCGTTACGCCCTCGTGGTTTCCTTTGCCATGAGGGCGTTGTTGTCTCTGCCACCACACCGTTCCCCAGTCCATTCCCCGCCCCACCACTATCCTCTGAAAGGAGATTTCGATGAAACGTCTCGCCACCATCACTGCAGCCGGAATCCTGGCATCACCGAGCCTCGCACTTGCGGTCGAACACAATGCGAGCTACCAGGGTATCGCCCAGATCTATTTCGTGTTTATCGCCGCCGTCCTGATTTACGGTGTGTACGACTCCTTTGGAAAGACCGCGATGTATGTGGCGACGCCCGTTATTCTCGGCTGGTGCTATTGGATGCTCCCACCAGCCTAGGGGTAGCGAACAGACCGCTGCTGGCGGCATCGGAACCCTGCTGTTCAGGTGCCGTCAGCGACTCTCCCTCAGTTATCGCTTGCCGTCATAACCCTTTTCCTGCCACCGCTCCAACAGTTGAATCCGTTTCTGCAGCTGCTCGGTCGTGGCTTGATCGACGCGCCCTCCGGTCCGCGCGATCAGCTCCGCATTGAGGCGGCGATGATCCACGCCGGTTTTTCGCGCCACAGATGCCACCAGCAGGCGATGCGTTTCGCGCAGATCAAGCTTCTGCTCGTGCAATGAAACCGCGATATCCCCCGCGATCGTACCGCCGCCCTCCCCTCGCGGATCTTCTTCCCCGATGAGCGAGTCGAGCTTCGCCACCGCATTCAAGGGCATATACTCTTTGGTGCTGGACACAGTGATGCGTCCGAACAAATCCCGCTGCCCGGCCGGCATGATGTCTTCCAACACATGATCGCGCTCCGCTTTGATCTGCCTGGCGTAGTGCACCAGAATCGGATCTTTGGGCAAGTAGAGCCAGGCCCGTTGCGGCTTAGGCATGCCGTCTTGCATACGTACGAATCGCCCGACCACCTGCCTGAAGTACATTTCCGTCAACACGTTGGTCCCGTACACCCCCACCCGCAACCGGGGAATGTCCACTCCTTCGCTCACCATGTTCACAGCAACCAGCCAGGCCTGGGTCTTATGATCGGAAAACGACGCGATAGTCCGTGAAGCCCCCGGGTCGTCCGATACGGCCACGACCGCCTTTGTCCCGGTTATTTTCCCGATCAGCTCGGACACCCAGTGGGCATGGTCCTGATCCATGGCAACGATCAATCCGCCGGCATCGGCCTGCTCTTCCTTGCGCAATCGGGTCAATTGCTTGTGCGCGTCGGTAATCACCGGACCCAGCCAGGTCTCTTGCAACAAGGCGGTCTTCAAACGTTCGCGTTGGAGATCAAACTTTAGTCCGTCCTCGAAGGTTGCCGTATGCTCACGCCCGTCGGAGAGCCAGGTCAATTCGCCCTCATAGCTGGGGAAGACAATCGGCCTGCACACACTGTCCTTAATCGCCTCAGTGTAGCCGTAGGCAAAGTCCGCATGACTCTCGCCCTGCTCGTAACGGATGAAGGGGATCGGATTATTGTCGGAGCGAAACGGCGTGCCTGAAAGGATCAGACGAAACACCGCCGGATCGAACGCCGTACGCAGCGCTTTCCCCCAGTGCTTGCCGTCTCCCGCATGGTGCAACTCATCCAGAATGAGGAGCGTCGGTTTGCTCCTGCAGGCCCGTTGAAAGATCGTCGGGGCAAGGCTGACCTGCTGATAGGTCACGACGGCGCCGTGATAATCGGAGGCTTCGCTGGCTTGATCGTTCGTCAGCGCCGGATCGAGTTGCAGACCGATTTTTCCGGCTGCCTCAGACCATTGGGTGCGCAGATGGTTGGTCGGACACACGACCAGAATTCGCACCGCAGCACCTTTGGCGAGAAACTCATGAGCGACGCGCAGGGCAAAGCGGGTTTTCCCCGCCGCCGGCGTCGCCATGGCAAGGAAATCCGCTGTCTGATGAGTCTGGACTGCGGTAAGAGCCCGCCGCTGCCAGTCACGTAGCGGAGCTGTCCAGGGAGGTAGCGTCTTCATGGTATGGCTGAATCCGGGTCGGCACGAAGGCCGGCAGCCGCGGCGCAGGCGCGGATTCCCTGATCTGCTGGCTCCTGATTGTCGAACGGTGGACCGGGGGCGACGACTAATCGATCCAATCTTTTTCTTTGAGCTTCCTCGGCAGATACTTTTTGGTCAGATATTGAAAGTCTTTATTGGCCAGCGAGTCCAGCTCGTACTTGAGCCCGCTGGTCAGCATGCGTTTGATCTCCGCTTGCCAGGCCGGCTTCTGGAACCATTGGTAGTTCATCAGCTCTTTCGCCCGCGCGATATCCTTCTCGTTCAGCTTGATTCCTACGTTCCTGGGCAGTTCGTAGCGTTCCGGATCGGCGCTCGACAGGCCGATAAACTTCGCCTTGGGAATAGCCATGCGTTGGCTCTCGAAGGCGAGATTGATCGACCCCTGCTTGATTACGGAGTAGATGTAGTAGCCCCAGGGATCGTTATCGACCAGCACGTACACCGGCAACTTATGCTCTTCGTGAAGCCGTCGAGCAAGCCGGCGGACTCCGCGCGGCGGCTGGCCGTTGCCGGTCAGGAGCACGCAGTTATACCGCCGCCAGAATTTATCTTCTGACAGGCGGTTCCACTGCGTCCCTTTTTCGACAAGCAACAGAAAGTCGGCCGTGCAGCGGCGGATTTCCAGATACTCCGGCTCGACGATCGACGGCACCGAATAACCGCCCTTGCCGAGCTTGGCGCAATCCACCCGGTCGCCGTCATCGCCGAATACGACCGGTCCGACGATACTCCCGCTGTTTTCCGCACGTACATGCAACTCTTCACGCAAGGCCGCGAGCGACACCTCCAGATCTTCGATGACCGGGTCCGATTCATCCTGCGTATCGAAGGTGTTCTCGTGTGAATCTTGAATCGTATGCTTGGTGCGGTAGTAAATTTCCCGCAGTGAGGTGGTCAGATCCGCGCGCTGCAATTCGGAAAGGGCATCGGCGACCAGCACCGTCTGCATGAACTTCTTGGCCATGCCGACGTTAAAGAAGGACCGGGCCTGCTTCTTACTCCCCATTTCAATGAGACCTTTGCGCTCATTGAACGACACGTTCGACAGGGCGCGAATGGGAATCGCAAACGTCGGGTCTTTCGACCGGTCAGCCGCCGCAATCACAATGTCGGCCAGGCTGATGAGTTTCTTCTCAACGGCTGTCGTTTTTTTCTGTTTGGTCGCCATGTGGTTTTATTTCTTTCCTCTAGGCGCAGCCTTCTTACCCGGTTTCGCCGGCTTCCCCTTCGGCTTCTTGCCCGTGGCACCCTTTTCAGCCGGCAAGGCCGTCTGCGACGTCCTACCCTTCTTGTCTTTTGGAGCTGCGGGAGCAGCCTTGTGCAGCGCTGCAGGTGTGGCCTGCGCCGGCGGCGCAACAGAAGCCTGTACCTGCGTGGCCAGCTCGATTTCGCCTTCCACGCCTTCGGCTGTCACGATAATCGAATGGGGTAACCCTTCCGGCCCCGCACCGGTTTTCCCCAAGGCTTCATCCGTCTTGAGCCCGCCTGTGCGCGATGTGGCGATCTTCTGGAGCTGGGCTTTCAACTTCTCTTTTTCAAGCGTGCCGCCCTTGAGGCGATTGCAGGCTTCCACCACTTCTTCAATGTAGAGCTCGAAAATATTGCGCCGCCGAAACTCGCTGGCCGCGCGTTCCCGCCGCCGCAAAAACAGCCCCAACCGCCGCCCGCACTCACGCAGCGCCAGAGTAATTTCCTTCTGAATTTCATCGTAGTCCGCAATGGCTTCCTTGGATTCACTGGTGAACGGCACCCAGACCGAGGCCATATGCACGAAGATCACCATCGGCCCGCCCGGCAAGGCGCCGCGTGACTGCGTCACACCATAGTTCTTCCACCCCGTGCTGAGGACCGCCTTGAAGGTGGAACAGGCGGACTGCTGATAGAGCAAGGGAACCCGGTTTGCGTAACGAATCACCCGCGCGAGTTCAGAATCCGTCTCGTCGTCCTCACCTTCCGCTTTCGGCATGGCGGGCTGCTTCGGTTTGGTCTGATCCTCCGGTCGATGGCCGAAAGCCAACCCGGCTTCGATGATAAAGGGATTGCCCCGGTAGACAGCCGGGGGCCGGCTCACCGCCGTGTAAAACTCACCTTTGATCTGCTTATAGAGACCCGAGAGAATGGCCCGCTCGCCGATCGGAGAGAGACAATTCGTCGGCGGCGCCATGATCTTGGTGTTTTGGATGGTCTGATAGAGGATCTCCGCTGCCGGCCCCTTCAAGTCTCGCGGCTTCATGTTGGGAGAAACCTTGGCGGCCTTGCAGATCTCGTCCGCCAATTGCGGCGACACCCGGCAGAAATCGCTGGAGAGAAAACCAGAGACCGAATGGCCTTTGGTATCCTGCAACATCTTCAGCAGCATGCCGAATTCGATCCCGTAAGGATGCGGCTTGATCTCACGCGGGGACGGCGGCAGTTCGTGATAGGTGCGGGGATATTCCTTCGTATCCCCTTCCGGCGGAGAGTAGATCAGGCGCACATGCGGATTGGCGATGGAGGTCTGTTCCAGCCATTCGTCGACTGAGGCCCGGCCCTTTTGATATTTCCCCTCGACCTCGATCGCGACTTGCGTTCCTTGCGGCTGACTCCACTCGATCTGCTTATTTTCATGAACAAGCGGCTCGTTCTTCTTCGTGTCGATTTGCACTTCAAAATAATGGGCCGTCGCCTTCGGACCAGTACGGGAAATAATCTTCACCGGCTTCCCGGTCGTCAACTGCCCGTACATACCCGCCGCCGAAATCCCGATGCCTTGCTGTCCCCGGCTCATCCGCATGCGATGAAACTTCGAGCCATAGAGCAGCTTCGCAAAGATCCGCGGAATGTGCTGACGGACGATACCCGGCCCGTTGTCCATGACCGTGATGCGGAATCTGGTCGCCTGACTCGGAGCGACCGGCTCCCCGTTTGAGACCACTTCCAGCTTGACGGTCACTTCCGGAAGAATCCCGGCTTCTTCACAGGCATCGAGCGCGTTATCGACCGCTTCCTTCACACAGGTCAACAACGCCTTACGCGGGTTATCGAAGCCGAGCAGATGCCGGTTCTTCGTAAAGAATTCCGAAACGGAAATTTCCCGCTGACGCGCCCCCATCTCAGCTGCGGTGACCTGTTGGACCGGTTTGGCGGCAGCCTTCTTCGGACCGGCTGATTCAGAAACTGCTTGAGCCGCAGAAGCGGACTTCGAAACGGAACGCGCGATGGCCATTCACCCTCTCACAGCATCATGTTGGAAAAGTGGGCGGCATTGTACACAGATTGCCCCGCCGAGAAAACCCTCGTAACAGGATCGAGAGCGACCTGATGGCAAAGAGGAGATTCGCAGGAGGGCAACAATCCGCCAAAACTGTTTAGGGTGGGAGGAGCACGCACCTACCGAGGAGTTAGTAGGTACGGCGGAGATCTCGGGAGAGCATTAGGCTTCCCAGTACAAGCTGGTCCTGCACACCGCTCTCACACTCAACCCCCTTATGAACCATATTCCCCCGGGGCGTTAACTCCCCCCACGCGGTTAGAGTAGGCCCCCGGTATGAGTGAGTCAAGGGCTCTCTTGCGAACCGAGGAAACACTTCAGAGAGAGCCGGCGAATTCTGCCGGACAAACACGCCGCCTATTCCGAACCCTGAAACACCTGTGATCCCTCCAATGATCCGCCACTATTGTTCGACTGATGCTGTACAAAACGATATTTCATAAATAGCAAGAGCCGAAACAGGCACCGGTGATAATTTCATTCGAGTGTGAAAAATATTTTTCATTCCAGAAGAAAAAATATTTCACATGCCGCTGATCTTCTCCTTGCCTGCGCATGAATCTGCCAGACTCTTCATAAACCAAGCACTTCCACTGCCGAAACCGTGATTCATGACCATGCTCTTCCGGGACTCCCCAGCTTCTGTGGATAACTCTGTGCATGAGTGAGATCCTATCGTTGAAATGGCTGATCTCAACAGTCATGCGAGCAGATTGCCTAATAAATAGGCATTGTGCTCTCATCAGCCGACCCACTATATTTAGCGGCTTGACGGATGATTCTTTTTCTTTTCCACAATCCCTGGGCAGGTATCGATCCGGGAGTGAGGGGCTGACCGAAACTCTTTTGTCTAGAGCCGAATAGACCCAACCCAGCCTGACTTATACACAGCAACACGGTCTCACTGTGGAGAAACCGGTCGAATTTCATGAGTATTTGCGTGTTTTTCGGCCGAAATTGTCGCCGATCGCCGAGAGGGCTCTACCTCTCTTTCGTACATCGTTCAACTTATACAGCGGGAACCAGCTATTTCTTGCGATAGACGTTCAATCCGACTTTCTCTTCACGGCCAGGAATCGTCACATTGCCTTCTGTTGAAGCAATGAGCGTGGTCTTCCCTGATGCAGACGGGCCAAACTCTTTGGACAGATCGACTTTGATGGTCAGCATCGTCCCTTCGATCGCCATCTCGACATTTTTCATGATCAGCTCCTTTGATACAAGATTGACTGCCGGATCTTCACTGCTTCTACGTCCGGAAACACCATGACCCGTGACTCCTACGGTCCATCATCAAGAGATGACGGTCTGATACCGATAGGATTATTATCACGCAACAGGCCGTTGAGTGCGAGAGGATATAGATGATGGCTGAGTCAATGACCAATGAAGCGGTACGCGAAGCGTGGACGACGCTGGCGCAGGAAGTGCGAACAGGTGTGCTGCTCACGATGAGACAGGGGAAGCCCTTCGGCTCGCATGTGCCCTATGTGCTTGGCGAGAATTGGACGAGAGCGTATCTACACCTGAGCCAGCTTGCCCTGCACACGCAGCATCTGCGGCAGGACCCGCAGGTGTCGCTCTTTCTCTCTGAACCTGATCACTCTGAGAAAAACCCGTTGGCCTTGCGCAGAATCAATCTACAGGGCACGGCCGCAATCCTGGCACCGGACGCGCCCACGTATGCACAGATGAAAGAACGCTATCTCGCGCGATTTCCAAAATCTGCCATGACGTTCGGATTTGCAGATTTTTCCCTGTGGGAACTGCAGCTACAGGACGCCCATCTGGTCCTGGGGTTTGGCCAAGCCTACCAGGCAACGGCCCACTCCCCAGAACTCTGGATCCACCAACAACCTGAGCGGAATAAATAGCAGGCTGCTGAAACAATCTGCCAGCGGCGTTCTCGCTTCGTTCAGAGGCTCAACGCACCACAAGGGTACGCCTCGCCGCTTGACTCGCTGCGGCATTGCTGAACAGCCTTTTTGAGCAGCCTGATAAAGAGGGAGCGGGTTAAGACTATGGCCGCGTTTTGCGCAAGAGTCTGGACGTGACGGTTCCCAAGGCAAGGCCGCCCAGGAAGGTGAGGCCGAGAATCGTGAGAGCAAGGCCCGGCGTGTTCCGCTCAGTCTGGCGGACATGCCGCCTGGCCTGAGTGCCTACTGAAGCTTCTCCACCCATCCAAATGGCAGAGTCATCCACTGGCACGACGGCCGGCTTTGTGAATGGTGTGATACGTATCCTGCGGGTTTGTTTCAACTCGTCCATAGACTCCCTCGAATATGTTCCGTGTCTACTTGCTGTCAGCCGCCATCCCGTCTGATGGATCCTCAGATTCCCACGCATACGTCGGCGTCAACAGAGGTTTATAAGTCGGCAGCGGAACCGGGAATGTAGCCGTTTCCACGACACCGGCTACTGTGCGTGCGAAAAACATTCCGATTCCGTCGAACGGACCGCGTAGCATACCACGCACCCACCCCTCATGGGTCCCGACTTCATAGATCTGCCGCGGGACCTCTATCCATCCGGTCGAAAGATTCACCATACCACGAATGAGCTTCCCGGAGATCCGCTCGCCAAGAGCATGAGGCTCATCAGCGTGGGCCGGAGCATTCGCCACGAGGCTCGCAACAAGCACCACCAGTAAGACCCACATCTTCACACCCATCCGATTCAGCAATTTGCTCCTTCTATCGATTCCTTGCAAGTCGAAATCGACTTCGTTATGGTACCGCACGATGGATCGAATACGTGCGCGCCAGCTCATTCTTGCCTGCATAAGCGGCCTCCTGCTCCCGTTGTGCTTCCCAAAATTTGATCTGGGTCTCCTCGCGTGGGTCGCCATGATCCCCCTCCATATTGCCCTGGACTCGTCTACGAGACGGCGCGCCTTTTGGATTGGATGCCTGACGGGAACCATTGGATTCACCGGAATTATGGCCTGGGTCGTCACTGCGATGACCACCTATGGAAAAGTTCCCCTTCCCGTGAGCTACGCCATCTTGCTCCTACTCACTGCCTATCTCGGACTCTACGTCGGAATCTATAGTTGGAGCGTCGTCTGGCTACGTGAATTCTTACCACGGTACGGAATCTTTTTCTCCCCCTGTGTCTGGGTTTCACTCGAACTTCTCCGGACCTACGCCTTTTCCGGGTTCCCTTGGAGTCTGTTGGGATATTCCCAGTATCGCGAGTTGGAGCTGATTCAAGTCGCCGACCATCTGGGTGTCTATGGTGTCTCCTTCCTGATTATTCTGGTGAACCTCACGCTTGCGGAGCTGTTCCTCTGGCTAATGCCCTTCTTTCGCGGATTTCATCCGAAGAAGCTCCCGTGGGAACTGGCCACCATCACCACCCTGCTCATGGTGCTGACATACGGTTACGGAGATTCGCTCCTTACCGGACCCGGCCTCATGCCACCTAAGGGCACCATTACCGTGGGATTAGTGCAGCCCAACATTGAGCAGGCCGTGAAGTGGGACATCGCGTTTCGCGACGAGACCATGCAGCGATTCGATCGCCTGACCAACCAGATCGGCGGCACCGCCGATCTCATTATCTGGCCGGAGGCCGCCACGCCATTCATATTCGAACGGGAGAAAGACTATCAGCTCCAACTCATGGCCCTGGCCGACCGGGCCAAAGCCCCGATCCTATTCGGTAGCCCAGCGCTCCGTTTTTATCCGGACCGCCGTCCCTACTTATTGAATAGTGCCTATCTCCTATCGGCAGACGGAACAATCCTTGGGCGGTACGACAAGCATCATTTAGTCCCGTTCGGAGAATACATTCCGCTGAAGTCATCGTTGCTGTTTTTTCTCGATAAGCTGGTTGAAGGCATCGGCGACTTTGAGGCTGGCCCAGGCGGAACAACGTTGTCACTGACTCCCAAAGCGACGATCCGGGAGGACGGGACGTCCGTTCCGTCACGCCCCCTGAAGTTCGGCGTAGCCATCTGCTACGAGGTGATCTTTCCCGATCTGGTCCGGCAGCTCGCGGTCAACGGCGCTGAATTTCTGGTGACTGTTACGAACGACGGGTGGTTCGGCAATTCATCGGCACCCGCCCAGCACTTTTCCATGGTGGTCTTCCGCTCGGTAGAAAACCATCTGGCCTTTGCACGCTCCGCCAACACCGGGATCACCGGCGCCATCGATCCCTACGGGCGGATCCTGCACGCTACCGGACTGTTTACAGAAGAATCGGTTCGGGCGACGATTCCTGTCTGGCAACCGCACACATTCTACAGCCGGTACGGGGATGTGTTTGCCTACGCCTGTGTGGTAATCTGCGCGCTGTTGTGCCTGATCAGCCTGCTCCGGCCGAAGGAGCCGGTTCATGGCACCACCGCCATCACCCCTGTGTAAGTCGAAAGGACACGAGTCATGTTAGA
>JACOEJ010000089.1:8481-12114 GCA_024998645.1 Nitrospira sp. | reverse complement strand
CCCAGAGGGAATCGAGGAAAAACGACAGGTCTTCCTGCGTCAAGCCTTGATGAAGCACGAGTTCGCGAATGCCGTCGGCGTACAGTTTGAAGGCGAGGTTTTCACTGCCGCCCTCTTTTTCGGCCTGGTAGACGACTTCGTCTTTGCAGAGTAACTCCGCTCGTGTGACGAGAAACGTCAGTTTGGCGTAGGTGCCGAGATGGCTGGATAGCTCTTCAAAGAGCTGCTGGGAGAATTTCAGCGCCACCGGATTGGTGGTTCCATAGGTGCGATTGGACTTGGCGGTCTTATCGAGGAGCTTCAGGACGCGCTTAACCGAGGCGACCTCAGGATCTTCAGTTCCCTTAGCCGCGACCGCGGCTGCCATCATCTCTTGTGCGGCCTTGAGATCAGACATAGTGATACACCTATCGGGAGGTCGAAAATTCGTCAAGGAAATCAGTATTCTTGACTAGCTGAACTCACGAAGGATTGGGTGAGCGCCATGGCTTGTCAGGCATGCAGGCGGTCAGTACAATCGCTGCATCATGCATTCACTGCCGCCTGTTCGTATCGTGTGTTTCGGGGACAGCCTGACTGCGGGGTTTCAATCTCCCACAAGAGAAAACCCTCAAGGAGGCTCCACGCCCTATGGCGAATTGCTACAAGAGAGAATCGGATCGGCCGGGCAGGTGTCCATCAGCGGGATCTGCGGGGAACTCACCGGGGAAATGGTCATGCGATTCCGGAAGGATGTCCTCGCGCATGAACCCCGCTTTGTCGTAATCCTGGGAGGCACCAACGATCTCGGGTGGAACGGGCCAACGCATGAAATCATGCGCAATCTGGTGAAGATGTACGAGCAGACCCTGGCGGCCGGAGGAGTGCCGGTGCCCGTAACGGTGCCGTCATTGCGAGTTGAGGATGCAGTCAACAGTCGGGAAGGGATGGAGTGGCTGGCCGGGCATTTGGAGCGGCGGTATGAGCTGAATAGTCTGATTCTCGACTATGTTCGAACGAAGAATCTCATCGCCGTCGATCTCTTCACCGCGACTGCCGAGCCCGAGACAAACCTGTTGGCTCGTGAATATTCTAACGACGGGTTGCACCTCACCACAGCCGGCTATCGCCTCTTTGCTGATCTGGTCTATCAGCAAGTCCTCCAACCTGTCTTGTCAAAGTCTTCGTAGCTCCGATGTCATCACGCCTCCAACCGGTGACCGATGCGGATTTTGACCGGGTGGTCGAACGCGCTACAGTGTCAGTGCTCGTCGAGTTTTGGAAGCCGGGCTGCGGCCATTGCAAAAGCTTGATGAAAGAACTGGAACAGTTACAGGGGGAACTCGGAGAGAGGGTTCTGATTCTTACCATGAACGTCGACGAGAATTTTCAGATCCCGGCTGAGCTGGAGATCTCCTCGCTCCCGGCCTTGGCGCTGTATCGGAACGGATCCTTTGAGCGATTCATTGGCGGGCTGGGGAAAAATGACGAGATCAGGAAACAGTTGGGTCTATGAAGAAGAGTGAGCTTACAGCGTCCGCCAGGAGCGGCCGTCGTTTTGGATGAGGCGGTCGGCTTCGACCGGTCCCCAGGTGCCGGCTTGGTATTCGGGGAGCCAGCGTTGGCCGGACTGTTGCCACCCTTCGAGGATCTGGGTGATCCAGGCCCAGGAGGCTTCCACGGCATCACGGCGCATGAAGCGTGAGGCATCGCCGGCCATCACGTCCAAGAGTAATCGCTCGTAGGCCTCCGGCGACGGTCTGCCGAACACTTCCCCATATTTGAAATTCATTTCGACAGGGTGGGTCTGTGCCCTGGTACCCGGCACACGCGAGACAATTCTGAGCGACAAGCCTTCTTCCGGCTGGATGCGGAGCGTCAGCACGTTCGGGGCTTGTGGTGATTGGCCGTTGGCGTTGAAGAGAATCTGGGGAATGTCTTTGAACTGCACTGCCACTTCGCTCGCGCGGAGCGGCAGGGCTTTCCCGGTGCGCAGATAAAACGGCACGCCGGACCAGCGCCAGTTTTCGACGAAACATTTCACGGCCACATAGGTTTCCGTGGTCGAAGTTGGGTTCACGCCTTTTTCACGACGATAGCCCGGCATCGGTTCGCCGTGGGCGGTTCCTTCGGTGTATTGGGCGCGCGCCGTAAATTTCTCGACATCCTTGCCGGTGATCGGGCGCAGGCAGCGGAGCACTTCCATCTTGGCGTTGCGGACGACATCCGGGTCGAGCGAGTAGGGTGGCTCCATCGCGACCAGGCAGAGCAGCTGGAGTATGTGGTTCTGAACCATGTCACGCAATGCGCCGGCTTCCTCGTAATAGCTGGCCCTGGTCCCGACGCCTTCGGCCTCGCTCACCGTGATCTGGACGTGGTCGATGTGCTTGTGGTTCCAGATCGGTTCGAAAATGCTGTTGGCGAACCGCACGACCATCAGATTCTGGACGGTTTCTTTGCCCAGGTAATGGTCGATCCGGAAGATCTGCGATTCGTCGAACACGCGGCCGGTGACGGCATTGATCTCCTGAGCCGACTTCAAATCGCGCCCGACCGGTTTTTCGACAATGATGCGGGCATAGGGGGCTTGTCCGTTGGCTTTGATGGCTACCCCGGAACTGGAGAGTCCTTCGCATACCGGGGTGAAGGAGCTGGGAGGGATGCTCAGATAGAAAATGCGGTTGCCCGGCAACTGAAACGTGCGCTCGAGTTCTTCGGCGCGGGCTTTCAATCGCACATAAGTATTCGGATCGTCGTTCTCTCCGGCCATGTAAAAGAGGTGGCTTGCAAAGGCCTTCCACGTATCTTCGATCAACGCCTGGCGGGAATGTTTCACCACGCCGTCCCGCACGGTCGTGCGAAACTCTTCGTCGCTCATCGGTTTTCGTCCGAGACCCAGCACGACGTAGTTCGACGGCATCAACCCGTCCAGCAGCAGGTTGTAGAGCGCCGGAATCAACCGGCGTTTGGCGAGATCGCCTGATCCGCCGAAGATCACCAATGTCGTCGGCTCAACGGGAACCAAGGTTTCCTGCGCCGGGCTGATTTCTATGCGTTGATCGGATAAGGCCATTTCTTGTTCATTCCCGGTGAAGACCGTCGTTACCGGCGGACGGCGTGCCCGCCGAACGCGTTGCGGAGTGCGGCGAGCATTTTCTCCGCGAAGGATTGGTCCTGCCTGGATCGGAATCGCGTGAAGAGTGCCGTGGTGAGTGTGGGAACCGGCACGTCTTTTTCAATCGCATCCGCGATCATCCAGCGGCCTTCGCCGGAATCCTGCACGAAGCCTTTGAGTTTGTCGAGTTTGGGATCGTCCTTGAGTGCATCGACTGCCAGTTCCAGCAGCCACGAGCGCACCACGCTGCCGTGCATCCAGAGGTCGGCCACGCGGCCCAGGTCCAGGTTGTATTCACTCTTGGACATCAATTCGAATCCTTCGGCATAGCCCTGCATCATGCTGTACTCGATGCCGTTGTGCACCATTTTCACGTAGTGCCCGGCGCCGTGTCCGCCTACATGGGCCCAGCCGTTTTCGGGTGCCAGTGTCGTGAAGAGCGGGGTGAGCCGTTTCACCGGGGCTTCTTCTCCACCGATCATGAGGCAGTAGCCGACCTTGAGTCCCCAAATCCCGCCGCTGGTGCCGGCGTCGACGTA
>JACOEJ010000089.1:1732-8381 GCA_024998645.1 Nitrospira sp. | reverse complement strand
GCCGAGCGATCGAAGACGACCACACGGTGGTTGTCCCGCCGCAACCGGGTGACCATGTTCATACCCATTTTGCCGAGCCCGATAAATCCCAGTTCCATAACGACTCCTTGGCATCCGCGCCGAGAACGGACGTGAGCGGTGAATCGGTGAATAACGGGAACGTGAGGGAACCGTTCCCATGTCGTGTGACCGTGCGATGTCGTACAGCTGCAGCGGATCCCGCTCCAGTGAATCGAGAGAGTTAATCGATTCGTGCCGGATTCGGGACGTCCTTAAAGAGTAGATCGGCAAATTGCCGCCCAAAGTTGAGCCGGTCCGTGAGATTTGCGGTGAGGAGGAATCTGGCCGCCAGTTCCGCCAAGGCGGGTTCGCGGGATGACATGAACCGGTGGATATCGACCGGGGCGGTCAGCCAGAAGCCTCGGATCCGGAAGAAAGCCATGGTGCATTCTTCGAAGAAGAGCGTGAGTAGATAGTGGGCCAGAGCCGGCTTCTCGGCCACGTCCTGGGCTTTGCCCAGCAAGTGGAGGCATTCGGCTTTCAGTCGGATCTGTTCGTTCATCGAAGCCGGTGTGGGGCCCTGCCTGAATCGCTGGTTGGCTTTTTCAATCACCTTGGCGCTGATTCCGTCGTGGTCAAAGAGAAGCCGGGCTTTCCGCAGCAGCGAGGGCAGGCGAGTGGAGTAGGCGAGTTCGTCCTCGACCAGCTTATGGCCGAAGTAGCGAATATCCACGAGCCGCTCGCCGGCCCGCAGAATTTCGTGTCCTTCGCGATCGCCCTTGACGAGGGCAATGAGGTCGATGTCGCTATGGGGGGTGAGGGCGCGTCGCGCACCGGATCCCACCATGAGAATACCGACGAGATCGCCTCCCCGGCGGCCACGGATGTGGGTGAGCGCCATCTCGACGCTGTCATCGAATCCCGGTGGTTCAGGAATTGGCGGTTGCTCAGGCGGTTCCGGGACTTCAAGAAGTTCGGCGTTCAGTTCTTCCCTGGTTGGGACCGGGGTGGAGAGGGGACTGTCCATCATGCTCCAGGGACCTGTTGGATGTGTTGTGGCAATGCGCTGAGCCATTGTTCGAAGGGCTGCTCAGCGTCGACGATGATTTCCAGTTTTCCGTTTTGCAGCCGCCGCACGATACCCGGGATTTCCGGGGAGAGCGGGATCTCGACCCATTCCCGGTTGAGCCCGAGCGCATCGGTGACTTCGAGGATGCGGCTGATCTGTTGGAATGACACCACCTGGAGGGTCATCGCGGCTCCTGTTGATCGATGGGGCGCATTGTATGTGTCGTTGAAAGGAGGTGTCAACGGACGCGGAGGTCAGCTGAGGACTCGGGCAAAGACCTCGGCGGCTTCGTCGATCTGTTTTGTCGAGATGTTCAAATGAGTGACGGCGCGGAAGCTGCGGCCTCCGATCGCGTGGATGAGCACGCCGTGGTCCTTGAGTTGGATCACGAGATCAGCCGGGGCCAGGCGAGGGTCGGGAACATCGAAGATCACAATATTGGTCTCGACATGTTGTGGCGCGATGCGCACGGCCGGGATCTGTTGCAGCGCCCGCGCCAGTTTCTTGGCATGGTCATGATCAGTTTTTAGGCGGGTCACGTGGTGTTCGAGCGCATGGATGCCGGCGGCCGCGAGGATGCCGGACTGGCGCATGGCCCCGCCGTACATGCGGCGGAAGCGCCGCGCCCGTTCAATCAGTTGTGTATCGCTGGAGACCAGCAGGGAGCCGGCCGGCGCACCGAGACCTTTGGAGAGGCAGAAGGACACCGTTTCGAAATGCTGCGCATAGGTGGAGGCCGGCAAGGTGGTCGCGGCGACGGCATTGAACAGTCGGGCGCCGTCGAGGTGCATCGGAATTCCGTGCTTCGTGGCGATGGCGCGAATTTTCTCAATGGTGGACAGTGAATAGATGGTGCCGCCGCCGCTGTTGTGCGTGTTCTCGATGCAGATGAGTCCCGTCGGGATGCTGTACGGGTCTTTGGGTCTGATGGCCGCTTCGACCTGTTCAGCCGTCATAATGCCGCGATCGCCGACGACCCAGTGCAGCTGGACACCCGCGAGAGCGCCGGCGGCGCCCTGTTCATACCGCACGATGTGCGCCTTGCTCTCGACGATCACTTCCTGCCCCGGTTGGGTGTGTGCACGGATCGCCAACTGGTTGCCCATGGTGCCGGAGGGCACGAACAGCGCGGCGCGTTTGCCGAGCAGGGCCGCCGCCATCTCCTGTAGCCGATTGACGGTCGGGTCTTCTCCATAGACATCGTCTCCCACTTCGGCTCGCGCCATGGCTTTGCGCATAGCATCGGTGGGTTGCGTGACGGTGTCGCTGCGGAGATCGATCATGAAACCTCCTGATGGAAGATGATGGCGCCCATTCTAGCAAATTTTTTCTCTTGCGGGAGAGTGGAGGGGTGGGGCACTGTCAGGAAACGAATCGGAAGGATGCTGTGTCGCCGTTGTCGATCTGGAAATGGGTGAAGGTCGAGCCGGGGGAGCGGGTGCCGCTGCTCTGGTCGTTCGTCTATTTCTTCTGCCTGCTCTGCGGCTACTACATGCTCAGACCGGTGCGTGATGAAATGGCCATTGAAGGCGGCGTGCAACATTTGCCCTGGATGATGACCGGGACGTTTCTCACGCTCCTCATCGCTACGCCTCTGTTCGGGTTGCTATCGGCGCGGCTTCCGCGTGTGCGGCTCATGCTTTCGGTCTATGCTTTTTTTATCAGTCATCTGCTGCTGTTTTTTGCGGCGATGACGGCTCAGTGGCATCTGGAATGGATTGCCCGGGCGTTCTTCATCTGGCTCTCGGTGTTCAATCTGTTTGTGGTCTCCGTGTTTTGGAGTTTCATGGCCGACGTGTTTGCTCCTGCGCAGGGCGTTCGGTTATTCGGTGTGATTGCCGCGGGTGGGAGTCTAGGCGCGATCGCAGGCCCATTGGCGACAACGGGGATCACCTACCTGTGGCCTATTCCTGTGTTGATGTTGGTTTCGGCGGGATGGCTGGCGCTGTGCGGGGTCTGTATCGCTCGACTGGACCGGTGGGCCGCAGTCCACACAACTCGGGGGAAGATCGAGGGGGATGTGCCCTTGGGCGGCAGTATGTGGGCAGGAATTCGTGCAGTCGCGGCTTCTCCCTATCTCCTGGGCATCTGTGCGTATCTCTTTCTTCTCACGATGTCGGCGACGGTGTTGTATATGGAACAGACCGCCCTGGTGGGGCGCGAGATTCCTACGCCTGAAGCCCGGACTCGTCTATTTGCCGGGATGGATCTGATCGTGAATGTACTGACCTTCGTGACGCAGGTCTTGGTCACCAATCGGCTGGTACTCCGCTTCGGGCTGGGGGCGGCTCTGCTCGTGCTGCCGGTCGTCACGGCCGTCGGCTTTGCTGCCATTGCGGTCAGTCCCGTACTGCCGGTCTTTCTGGCGCTTACGGTTGCGCGGCGGGTTGGAGAATATGCCATTGCCAAGCCGGCGCGTGAGGTGCTGTTTACGGTGTTGAGCCGGGAGGACAAGTATAAGGCCAAGAATTTCATCGACACGGCCGTATCGCGAGGCGGCGATGCCTCGACCGGCTGGCTGGTGTCCGGGGTAAAAGCCTTGGGGGCGACGACCGGCATCGTGGCCGGAGTGCTGGTGCCGATGATGCTGCTCTGGGGCTGGATCGGGTGGAGACTGGGTCGACAGGAGTCTGCGTTGCAGCGCGGATTGCCGACCGCGCGGCAGAAGGTCGTCTTTACTCCCTAAAAAATCGCATGTTATAGTCGCACGCTTGCGCGACGGTTCATTTCTCACGGGGGGTCACATGCCGGAAGTTCCCGTTAAGATGTACATCGATAAGTTGTTGAAATCATGCCGCGATGTGCAGCGTCCATTGGCGTTGCTTTCGGGCCCCGTGAAGGATCGCGCGCTGCGTGCTATGGCGGATCGGTTGCAAGCGGATGAGGAGCAGATTTTTGCCGCAAACGTGCTGGACGTCGATGCCGTGGGGAAGACGCTGCTTGGGGAAGGGTTGCGGGGAGAGCGGGTGAAGGAAGCGGTCACGCGCGTGCGGATGATGCCGGATGATGTGAAGGAGCTGGCCGAGCGTCTTCGTCTCATCGCTGATTTGCCGGATCCGGTCGGTGCGGTGACCAAGCGATGGGAGCGGCCTGACGGGTTACAAGTAAGCCGGGTCCGCGTGCCCCTCGGGGTGGTCGGCGTGATTTCAGAAATGAAACCGTTGATCACTGTGGAGTCCTTGGCCCTCTGTCTCAAGTCCGGGAACGTGTGTGTCTTTCGTCCGGCGTTTGAGTGGAGTCGGACGCATCAGGCCATTGAATCGCGAATGCGTGAAGAAGCGGAGCGCGCGGGGATCCCCGTGGGTGCCTGGTTATTGGTTGACCGGCCCGAGAAGGAAGTAGCGCTGGAAATCATGCGCGCCGGGAAGAGCGTGGATGCGATTGTGCCCCGTGGCGGGCCCGGGCTTCGCAAAGCCATGCATGAGCAGGCCAAAATGCCGATCCTGTGTTACGACTATGGGATCAGCCATGCCTATGTCGATGCGGATGTGGATATTCCGATCGCGCAGAACGTCGTCATCAATTCAAAAATTCAGCATGCGACCTCAACCAATTCCATTGATACCCTGTTGGTGCAGCAAGGGATGGCGCGGCCGTTCCTGGCGGCGCTCATTCGCCGTCTGCTTGAAGAATATAAGATTCAGGTGATCGGCTGTCCGAAAACCGTGGCGCTCATGGGGCAGATGGCGATGACCGGACACGAAGCGGTTACTCCGGCCACCGACGAAGACTGGGACCGGCAGTTCCAGTCACCGGTGTTGGCGATCAAAATGGTGGCGGGGCTCGATGAGGCGCTGGCGCACATTGCCGACCATGGGCCCTGTCTGACGGCGGTGATTGCCACGTCCGACTATAATTCCGCGATGCGGTTTTCGCGGGAGGTGGATGCGACGGCGGTGATGGTCAACGCCTCCACGCGACTCAACTCCGGCGACGGGTATGGCATGGGGCCGGACATCGGTCTCAATCTGTCTCGCGTGCAGGCGAAAGGGCCGATCGGCCTCGAACAGCTGACGAACGAGAAGTATGTGGCGTTCGGCGGCGGGCAGTTGCGCCATCCGCATCCGGTGCCGGATACGTACGAAGATGCCATCATGCTGAAGCGCGCATGATCGCCTGCTGAAAACGCGTTCCAGCTTCGTTCTCAGTTGCTCGACCCACTCGACGTACCGAAGGACGTACGCCTCGTGGCTCTTCCTCCTTGCGGCCTTGCTGGAACACGTTTTGAGCAGGCGTTGAGGATGTTGAAACATCCTCTGCAAGAGGCTCATGAACAGTTCTGGCTCGCTCGATCAACTTCATGCCCACCTGGCCCACTGGGGCCTCCGATCGTTCTCGTCCGATGGGGACTACTTCGCCTGGCAGCGCGCGACGCTGTCGGCGGCGGATCTGAGTCGGCTCCATGCGCAGGTCGAGCGCAAGCGCAGCGGCGATCGTCAGGACGAAATCGCCTTCTACGATCTGACGGCGGAACCGCATATTCTTCCCGTCCTCTACAGCCAGCGCTACGAGTATTTCAGGGAGATCGGCGGCCGGGTGCTGCCTCGAATCGGCGCGGCGACCACGGCCTTAGATTATGGGTGCGGGGTGGGGATTCTCACTACGTTCTATGCGCGGCATTGCCCGGAGACGCAGTTCGTGGGGATCGATCGCTCCTCCAGATCAATTACCGTGGCGCAATCGAAAGCTCATGAGCTGGGGCTGACCAATGTGCGCTTTGAGTGCCGTGATGTGGAGGTCGAGGTGCTTCGCGGATCGTATGATCGGATCATTGCGACCCATGCGCTGGTCCAGGCTGAGCAGGATCCGGGAATGCCGAGTCGTGACTGGACGACCTTCGAGCGGGCGCATGATGAGCGGCAGCAGGCCGCGTTTGAGCAGCGGACCGGCATCGATGTACGGTTAGACCGGCTTAGCGAGATGTTCAGTCCTGGCGGATGCATGGTCATCTTCGAGAAAACCCGCCAACTCGCCCGGCGCGTGCCGTTTCAACGGGCGCTGGCGCGACGGGGCCTGCAATTGATCGAGCCTCCTGAACCGATCCGGTATCGGCTGGTCGAGGAAGTTGCCGACGACGGGCCGTTCTATGTGGTGCAGAAGGAGAGTGCCCATCCTCTCACATGGAACGAAGCGCCGGAACCGGACGAAGGTTTGCCGTTCAATCGAGCGATACTTCGATCGGTCCCACGTGATCCGCAAGGTCCGAACATACCGCTGTACGAAAATCATTGGCCGTCTGCACAGCGGGCGTGGGAATCGCTTGCGGATCGTCTGGTACAGCAGGAAGAGACTCGCCGGGAGTCCGACGGCAGGCAGTTGCATGTCGAACTCGGATCGGCGGAAGGACAGGTCTATCTCTACTGTGCCAACACCTTCGACCAGCGACAGTTGATTGTGGTCGAATCAAGCCGCAGAGCGGAACTCGATTCGTACTATCGAGAGATTCTCTCTTCCTGAGAGCGGCTGTGTGCCGGACGTTTGAGTGGTGGATCGTGGACGGCTCGTGTCGCGTAGTTGGCGAACGCCATAGGGATTGCGCTAAAATGCCGACCTCCAAGGAGGGTGCATGGAACAGCCGGA
>JACOEJ010000089.1:0-1632 GCA_024998645.1 Nitrospira sp. | reverse complement strand
GAGGTCTGCCGGTTGGATATTGTGTTGCAAGCCGACGCGATTCCGTCGCGTGACGATCTTCGTCAGATGTTGCCTGGCCCGGTGGCCTATGGCAGCCGGATGTTCGACGATGAGACAACGGTGGTGACCAGTTTTACGCCTGATGAACATCGGCGGGAGCGGTATCTGGTGAGTGTCGGGTCCACACGGATTGATGTATCGCACATCAAGAATATCGTAGATGCAGTGGTGAGGATCGAGACGTACTATCACTTGCTCCTCATGCAGAAACCGCTGTTTTCAGCCGCGATCGATTCGGTCTACACGTTCGAGCAAGTCCATCTGAAACAGCGAGAGATTATTACCGGGCACATCAGCCATGCCGACGCGCTGGCGTTGCAACGGTGGTTAAACAGTTTGACGCAGGATCTGTTGAAGACCAATCGGCTGGCCGGGAAGCTCCATTTCGAATTATCGGCGGCGGTACCGTACGATAAGATTGTGCATGCCACGCTCGCGTCCATGGTCGAGCGGCCTTATGCACCGTATCGGCCGCTCTCCGATTACATCTTGAGCGGGGTGACCGGCGTGGCGGACGGGTATCAACAGCTGTTGAAGCGGATCGAGACGCTGAGCAGCGGGTTTGAGGGGATGATTGCCATCATTCGAACCCGTGTCGATTTGATGCTGGAGTCTCAGAATCTGGCGTTGCTGATGAGTGTCGACAAGACGACGAAGAGCCAGGCGATACTGCAGCATACCGTCGAAGGGCTGTCGGTGATCGTGATCGCGTACTATCTCTGCGGGCTTGCCGGATACATTTTTAAGGGCCTCCATGAAATGGGGTGGATGCATAACCCGAACGTGGCGTCTGCCGTATTTGTCCCGGTTGCCGTCGGCCTCGCGTTCCTCATCACCACGCTGAGCCGGAAGTACCTTCATAAGAAGCTGCAGGCTGAGAAGCCTCATGCCTAAACGATCGGGCTGAAGTGTATTGTGACGGGGCGTGCGTGTGGCCGACGACGTGACTCGTATCCGGCTTTCAGCGCCGGTCTGCGGAGACGGCCATTGACTCTAACCACGCGGCCCTGTAGGGTGTAGATGACGTAGCGAGCCTCGTCGACTGTCCCATCTCTCGCGCCTCCCTCCTTGTTACGTTCCTGCGCGTCTGATTCTCCGGTCTCCGCCGCTTTTACGCCGGTACTATCGTTTCTAATGATCGAATGCGGTCGCGCATTGCGCCCGTCGTCCGCTTACTGCAGATGCCGGGGGTGACTATCCACATACCAAGGGGGACCCAATGAATCAGGAACAGTTCGGACAATTCTGGTTGCAACTGAAGAAGCCGCTCAAGACAACGTGGGGCAAGATCACAGACGAAGATCTTGTCGAGATCGCCGGCGATGTGGCGAAGTTCGGCAGCGTGCTCCAGAAACGGTACGGGGAAGTGCAGAAAGAAGAAGTCAGCACCTGGGCGAATCGCCGCTATTCGACGTGGACCGGCAACTATATCGGTTATAAGGATCCTGAACCGAAGGTAGCAAGCTCGTAGGCCTAGTTGCTTCTATCGTGAGTGTCTGTGTCCTATCAAGCGGGGGTGAGTATCATGAAAAAGATCGTGATCAATACGAGCTATGAAAACTTTTGTGTGAG
>JACOEJ010000088.1:3958-12174 GCA_024998645.1 Nitrospira sp. | reverse complement strand
ATCCCTTTAGCCTGCAACTCGGCCAACAACCGTTCACGCCCCATCGGCTGTCGCGCCAACCGGCTCTCGACCCACCGCCCGGCATAGGCACGGTCATCGAGATACCGGAGATCTGACAACCGGCTGATCGTCTGTTTCGCCTGGGGAGCTGAGGCCCCTTTGCTCAGTAAAAACTGCTCAACCTGAATCACCGTCCGATCCCAGCGAGCCAGATACCGCACGGCGAGGTGCATCCACTCTTCGGGAGACGATGGCGGCGTCCGTTTTTTCGCACCCACAGGTCTGTCGCCTACTTGTGCGCCCGCTTCTCCTCACCCTTCTCGGCCTTTACCGCAGGCTTCTCTTCTTTGGGCTCGGGCCTTTTTGCATTACGGGCAGGCACCCCGGCCAATTCGCGAAGTTTGGCTTCAACTTCCAGGGCTACGGCTGGATTATTCTTGAGATAATCCCGCGCTGCATCGCGGCCCTGGCCGACCCGTTCACCTTTATAGGAATACCAGGCTCCGGACTTATCGATGATTTTCTTTTCCACACCGATATCGACCAATTCACCGGTCTTCGAAATACCCTCGGCAAACATGATGTCGAACTCCGCCTGGCGGAACGGCGGCGCCATTTTATTCTTCACCACCTTCACACGCACCCGGTTCCCCATCACATCCTGGCCTTCTTTCACGGACTCGATGCGACGGATATCCAGGCGGACCGAGGAATAGAACTTCAACGCATTGCCGCCGGTGGTCGTTTCCGGATTGCCGAACATCACCCCGATCTTCATTCGAATCTGGTTGATGAAAATCAACGTCGTCTGGGACTTGGAGATGGCCGCAGTCAGCTTGCGCAACGCTTGCGACATGAGCCTGGCCTGCAAGCCCATATGGGAATCGCCCATCTCGCCTTCGATTTCAGCCCGCGGCGTGAGCGCTGCGACCGAGTCCACCACGATCAGATCGATCGCTCCGCTCCGGACCAGCGTCTCGGCGATTTCCAAGGCCTGTTCACCGGTATCCGGCTGGGACACGAGCAACTCATCCGCCTGCACCCCGAGCTTTTGAGCATAGGTCAAATCCAGGGCATGTTCCGCATCGATGAACGCCGCCACACCGCCGGTTTTCTGAACTTCGGCGATACAATGAAGCGTCATCGTCGTCTTCCCCGACGACTCCGGGCCGAAGATCTCAATGACCCGTCCGCGCGGCAAGCCCCCGACCCCAAGAGCGATATCCAACCCCAGCGACCCGGTCGAGATGGCCGGGACGTCGGCAGGACGTTCATCCGTCCCGAGCTTCATGATGGCGCCCTTCCCGTACTGCTTCTCGATCTGGGAAAGGGCCAACTCTAACGCGCGCTTTTTGTCGTCTTTCTCTGACATGAGTTTCTCCTACAGGATTAGAAGGAATCAGGAAGAGGGATTATACCCAAGCGAGAAAAGGAAACCTAGAGCGGAATGGTGGTCAGGCGAGCGGTGACCATACACAAAATCCCTCCATTCGACCGCCAATGATCCTGACGAAAGAGCCCCTCAAACGAATCCGCACATGATGGATGGATAACTTGCTATGCTGCACGTACCTAAAGTCGAGCATGCCACGCGGGGAACGATGATGCAGGTGTACGAACACAACGACCCCGACTCCTTGCGCCCCCGGACCCACCCTTGGACCGACAGTGAATCCAATCCTGCTCACAAGTATTATGATTTTCGCGCGAGGCCTGAACTCATCCGGACGTCGATTGAGGATCTGCAGGAATGGGGGGCCTATCCTGCAACGGAAACCTTTTATCGGCTCCTTGAATGGCTCAACGGACCGGAATCAGCCCTTGAATCCAATGACTGTGCCTTCAGCGGCGCGACTGCCAATACAAGCTCAGCACTTTCCAAACGTCTACAGTGTTCCGGCCGCCTGATGATTCTCTACCGGAATCTGACATCCAATACCTCACCGGAACAGATTCACTGGTTGACGAACGGCGCCGCTCACGCGATGAGTGCTGTCGATCCGGCATTTGAATGGGGTGCCGTCGGGGCCACGATCACCCCGGTCAGATTTTCAACCCTGCCTGGTCCCCCGGAACGGCAACGGGGACAGCAACTCATGTTGTCGTTCTGGGCGTGGGGTGAGGATGAGCGTGAAGTGATGACCAACCTTGATCGCATCCTTCACAACCTGACGGTGGCCCTGCGACAGGTCTCCGATGAGATTCACCGCTCATCCTCAGGCACTGCTCCGGACAATTAACCACTCAACCGCACATCCCATAATTTCGAATAGACCGACCCGGTCGGCCTCAAGTCGCTCTTTATCAGGGCAACCGACTCCACTGCCAGAGCATCCGATGACAACGGCCGATCCAGCACCCCGCTCGCGGCTAAGACCTGACCGAACTCACGCCCTCCCGCTTTGATCCGTGCCAGCGTCAGGTGCGGACTCAAGGGTCTGCTGTCCGGCGCAAAGCCTACCGACTCACAGCAGCCTTCCACCGCTTGATGCAGTCCGATCAGGCGCTTGGCCCCGTCGCTCTGCCTCCAACATTCTGCAGCACCGACCCAAAGAACGCGCGGGGCTTGGGAAGAAGGAAATCCCCCTAACCGTTCGAGGGGAATTGAAATCGCACACTGATCCTTGAAGACCACCGCGAGGGCCTCGCGTAACGGTTCAATGATCTGTTCGTCGGTATCGCCAAGAAACTTGATCGTGAGATGGATTGAGGCCGGGTGTACCCACGAGATGTGGACCGCTCGCGGCATCTCTCGCGCGAACTGTGCTTTCAAATCCTGTTGAATCCGCGTGATCCGGGCTCGAATGACCTCGGATAATTCGACGGCCAGAAAGGCGCGAATCATGTCCGGCCCCGGTCGATCAACCACAGGCGCAGGAGATTGAGTGCCGCCTGCGACGACCGCTGCTTGATAACCGATCGATCACCATGAAAGCGAAACTCTTTTGTGATGACAGCCCCCGCCCCGCCATCGAGTCCGACATAGACCAATCCAACCGGCTTGGTTGCGGTCGCCCCGCCCGGCCCGGCAATGCCGGTGACACTCAACCCGACAGAGACTCCGGCCCTCTCACGAATACCCTTGGCCATGGCCGCTGCCACTTCCTGACTGACGGCGCCATGTTTCACAAGCAGTTCTTCCGGCACCGCCAGCATATCGACCTTCGACTGATTGCTGTAGCAGATCGCTCCCCGATCGACGTAGGCAGACGATCCCGGCACCTGCGTGAGGCGATGCCCGATCAAACCGCCGGTACAGGACTCGGCCAATGCCACAGTCCGCCTCTGTTCATGTAACAAACGTCCGACGACCTCCTCCATCGTCTCGCGCCCCTCGGCAAAGAGACAGTCTTTTAGCCTGACACGCACCTCTTGCGCCAAAGACGACAACAGATCTTCCGAAACCGGCCGCGTACCGCCTGACTTCGTCGTCAATGACACCAACACCCCCATCGGCGAGGCCAGCAAACCCAGATCGACCGGAAGGCCTTTGGGAATCAGCCCCAGCAACTGGGCATCGACATCCGCTTCCGGAACACCCCAGGTGTGGAAAATTTGTCGGATGATCGGTTGCGGACGGGATTTAGGAGAGCGGGTGAGTTGCTCTGTCAGGAACGGGATGACCGACTCCATCATCATCGCTTCCATCTCACGCGGCACACCGGGGAGCGACACAAGCGTCGCCCCTTTCCATTCAAGCAGAAACCCCGGCGCGGAACCGACCGGATTCGCCAGCACAGTCGCACCGGTCGGAATCATCGCCTGCCGCAACTGTCCTTTGTTGGGCTGCCGTCCCCATTGAGCCAGACGCGCCGTCATCCCGTCGAGCGCCGCTTTCCGGCGGGCCAGTCGCCGCCCGGTCGCCTTCGCCACGGCTTCTCTCGTGCAATCGTCCACCGTCGGCCCGAGCCCTCCGGTCATGATGACCACCCCGGCCCGACTCACGGCAGTCTTGAGCACCTGCACCATGTCGGCCTGATCATCGCCGACAATCGACTTAAACCGCACCTCAATTCCGAGACGTCCCAACGCCTCCGTAATAAAAATCGAATTGCTGTCGGACCGTCCACCGACCAACAGTTCAGACCCGATGGCAATGGTTTCAGCAGTGACCGAGCGATGGGCGGACCGGACAGCATTCATACGGCAGGACTTTCTATTTATTGAATTCCGGCAAAGTCGAGGACGAAACTCTCCGCGCCGCCGGACGCGGGAAACACCGTGATCGTCGTCTTCGCCCGCGGATCGAAATCACTATAGTTGAACGAGGCGACCACTTTCGCCTTGAAGCGAGGGCGCTCCGGCCAGGCGGCACTGCGATTCGCCTGTCCGTCGAATCGCACCGTGACCGGCTTGATCGTACGGCCCGCTTGATCGAACACGATGTAGCTCTCCTGGGCAAAGGCCGGGACATCCCCGAAGATCACGGTGCTGACCAACATCGTCTTCGTCTCCATTACCTGGGCCACATCGGCCTCGCCGGGCTGCAGGCCCCGGAGCGCCATATGTGTCGCCATCACGGAGAGCGCCCCGAGCTTGGTGATGAGAAATCCGCTCGGATGCAATTCATCCTGCGCACCGAACCGCAGATAAAACGTATCCGGCGCGTTCCCCTGCGCGGCCGCGGCCTTCCCGGCATCGAGGGCGGCCTGCACCTGTTCGGGACTCGGTTGACTCTCGATCGCCATCGCCGGGATCGCGCAAGAGAGAGTGAACACTGTCATACGAATGACCATCCGCATCATGCGCCGTCTCCTCATGGAATGAAGCCGTACCAGATCGATTTTCCACTGTCAACGAACCACGCGGCCGCTTCTCGCCCGTTGACAAAACAAAAGACGAAGTGCTAAAGAAACCGCTCTTTACATACCTGCCTTATCAAGATGTTACACGGAGGAGTTCCGATGTCGAGTCCCGAACAAACCGCACCAGCTCAGCCACCGAAGCGACAATACGTCAATTTCGTGTTCTATAAAATCGATCCGGCCTGGCGTCGCCTTCCGGAAGCCGAACGCACCAAGGGGAAAGCAGAGTTTCTCCGCGCCGTCGAAGAGTATGCCGGGCGCGTCCTCGTCATCGCCTACTCGGCGGTCGGTATCCGCGGCGATTGCGACATCATGCTCTGGCGCATCAGCTACGAGCTGGAACTGTTCCAGGAAATGACCACGAAGATTCTCGCGTCAGGCCTGGGTCAGTACATCACCACCCCCTACTCTTATCTGTCCATGACCAAGCGATCGATCTATGTGGATCATCACACCCATGAAGGACAGGAGAGCAAGCGCCTGACGGTCGTCCCCGGAAAGGGCAAATACATTTTCGTGTATCCGTTCCTCAAGACCCGCGAGTGGTTCCTGCTCACCAAAGCGGCTCGCCAGGGCATGATGGACGAACACATCGAAGTCGGCCACCGCTTCCCGTCGGTCAAATTGAACACCACCTACTCCTTCGGTCTTGATGACCAGGAATGGGTCGTGGCATTTGAAACCGATAAACCGGAAGACTTCCTCGACCTCGTGATGGCCTTGCGCGAGACCGAAGGATCCCGTTACACGTTACGCGATACGCCGATCTTTACCTGTATCCGTAAAACCGTGAAAGAGACGCTCGACACACTCGGCGGCTGACCGCCGCTCATATGATTCCGAACGGCCTTCGGTCCTCCGATCGAAGGCCGTTCTTTTTTGCCCCCCTGATTCCCCTGCAAATCGGCGCCGGGACAAGAAACCTGGCCGCTGGAGCAGGGATTCATCTTTGACAGCCAAATCCCGCATATGTTACCTGTACTAGGTCTTCTTTCATCATCCAATCAGGTAGGATCATGGCTGATACCACTGCCCTCTATGCACTCAGATTCCCTGACGGATCTGTGAGCTTGTATATTGATGAGCACTACGCCCAGGATCGTGGAATCGATCCGTCCAAACTGGTCCGCATCGAGATTCCGCGGGAGATGTTCATTAACGGCAGCGTGCAGGAGGTCCGCGAATACGTTGCGCTCTATTTGGAGACACACCAGCAGCAAGCCGGGAACGCCTAACCTACGCAGACAGGACACACCATCGCTATGCCTTCAACTATGGCCTCTCCCCTCACCGCTGAGCTGATCCAGGACGTCATCGCGAATCTGCCGATCCAGGGCCGCATTATGCTCAAGCTGCTCCTGATTCAGCACCTGGACGTGACGCACGAAGAAATCCTGTTCATGGTGTCGGACCGCCCCGATCCCCGTTGCGTCTCCGGCAAGAAACCCATCACGACGATGACGGAAGAGTCGATCTCGGCCATGCTCAGCCGGCGGGATGAATATCGCCGCCGCGCCAGGCTCCGCCGCGAACGCACCGGGCTGCAATGCACCGCCCTGTCGACGCTGGCCGCGACCGCCGAGAAACTGGTTGACCGAACCTCGGCACTCCTGGCCGCCCGTGGCGTGTCCGCTGAGGCCATCGCGAATCTAAAAACGCAAGCCCGTGTGGCCGTTCCGCGCCCTGCACTGCGCGTGCTGGAAGAACGATGGGACAAGAACGATATCTCGGCAGAGGAATATCAGACCTATCAGCTGGCCATTGAAATGCAACTGCACATTCGTATGGTCGAACGTTTTAAGACCAGACTCGCCCTGGCAGAGCGCGAGCGACAGACCTCCGATCAGACCACGTTGCAGGACCATGAGATCGGCCATATCTGGGGAATTCCTGCCGGCACCTTGGCCGCCCGGAAAGTAAAATTCCTGTCGCAATATCTGATGGCGCTCCAGGCCGCCTTGACCGGCACACCGGCCAACCCGAACAGCATCCCCCCCCTGGATCTCTGGAAAGACACATTGGCGACCCTCTCCCGCACTCCGATCGAACGCTCCATCGCCGCCTACGATGGCCTGGAACAAACCGAGTCCGCCTTGATCGAAAAGCTCTCGGCCTATGTCGTCGGCGCGGTGCCTGAGCCGATTGAAGTCAAGTTCTGGAATTCGCTGGTCTACGGAGCGAGCTCCAATGCAATGCACAGCGAAAACACCCGGACGTTATTCGGGTTGCAGCGGCTCGTGTCCATTCAACAGGACACCGATACCAGCCCTGAAGCGCTCGACGAAGAACTGCTGAAACGGACGGCCCCGCGCCCGAAGCTGGAAAACGCCGCACTGGGCGATTCGCCTGAACAAAAGCTCGAGATCACCGATCTCCAGAAACAGATTTTGCATAACTTTATCGGGGAAGACGTCAGCGGCAAAGCCTCGGATAAGTGGTAGCGACAGACGATCTTGCGAATTGCGTTCGCTCAGGTATAATCAGGTTCAACCATGGCGAAACAACCTGTCAGACATCTTGGATTCTTCGCGTCACTGGCTATCCTGCTGTCTGTAACCCTCACCGTCGGCACCGTC
Source organism: Nitrospira sp. (assembly GCA_024998645.1). Classification (GTDB taxonomy): domain Bacteria; phylum Nitrospirota; class Nitrospiria; order Nitrospirales; family Nitrospiraceae; genus Nitrospira_D. The sequence continues at coordinate 4,793 of JACOEJ010000088.1, read as the reverse complement.
AGCGCGCCTCCGGTGACTTCGGCTGCGGGCCTCCTTGAAATCGCCGAATTGCTGGCACACCCTGAGCAATACGATCATCAAGACGTCGTCGTGAGTGGCGCGGTGACCAACGTGCAGTTGGCCACCAACCGCCAGGGGCAACCGGCTTACGGGTTTCTCCTGAAAGACCAGGCCGGGACGCTCAAAGTGATCAGCCTGGGTCAGGCCGACATTCATGAGGGTGACCAGGTCATCGTCGAAGGCGTCTTCAGTCGGCTGCGTCAAGTCGGCCGCTCGATCGTTTATAACGAAATCAAGGCCTTGTCGGTGAAGCCGCTCAATCGCTTGAATCCCGACCTCGTCGGATAGTTGATCCACACCCCATACGCAGAGATCCATACCGGCCCACAATCGATGTTAGAAAAACTATCTGCCCAGACGTCAGCCTCCTGGCGGGACCCACACCGGACCGGGTCCAGCATGTTCCATCTCCTGGCGATTGCCTCAGGTCTGCTGGGACTGATGACCATCGCCGGTTGCGCAACCGCGGCCACCGTCGGCGAATATCCGAATCAGCAGAAAGTCATCGGCAAGTCGAAAGCCGACGTCCTCGCCTGCGCGGGCAAACCGGTTAAAGAACAGACCCGCAACGATGTCGTCCTTCTCCAATATTACCGGGAGGCGCCGATCCTGGAAGAATCCCAGCCGGTGGGGAAAGGCAGTATGTCGACAAACCGGCATGGCTGCTGGGCCACAGTGGTGCTGACGGACGACCGAGTCACCGACGTACGCTATCGGTTCGCGCCTCCGAGCATGGACGCCTCCAACGACTGCGAAGCCATCTTCGACCCCTGCG
>JACOEJ010000088.1:2304-3858 GCA_024998645.1 Nitrospira sp. | reverse complement strand
CCGGACAACAGCGGCCTCGTCGGCCTGCGGCATATGCTCCACCTTGAAACAGACCTCTATAAACAGTATCTGACCTTCTATACAGACCAGAACTTCTTTTCAGATCGAACAAACGGCTGGATAGAACTCAGTGAATGGGACAGTACCTACGCCTTCACCGGCGTCGTCGATCATTTTGCCTGGCGGCTTCAATATGAACGGGATGCGCCGCTCGATCGGCGGGGCATCAAGCAGGCCTATGCCGACGGCATGATCACGGCCAAACTGCAATCGGCCCAGGACATGGCCTGGTGGCGGAAACTCTTTCCCAACCAGAGCCTGACGATGTATGGCGGCGCCGGCTGGCTGTTTCATAACAGCAATTACTTTGCGCGGCCTGATAATACCGGGCACGCCCTCTTCCGTTACGTGGCCCACGCCGACCTCGACCTCTACAAAAACAAAGTCGTGCTCTATGGAGACGTGAACTTCTTCACCGATCGAGACGGCAGCAATCAGGCCAAGCCAACGGAAATGGACTGGATTGTGGGGCTGGCGTTACGCTGGCATGACATGGAACTCGCGGTCTACCGGGAGCAGGACCAGCCTCTGGACAAGCCCGGTCTGGTCCAGAAATATCTCGCCGTGCAGTTGCGCTTTTCGTTTGATGTCTCGAAGGGAGATTTAGGATTGAGCCGGACGAAACCGGGCACCGGCATTCAGTGAGGAAGCTTGAGAATCCACGTCATCAGCCGGTCCGACCAGCGGTCCGGAAGCAGTTTGATCATTAGCGCACGGACTTTCGCATCTCTTCCCACGAGATACCGGGTCTTCGGACAAGGAGCCGTCAGCGCATGCTCCACCGCCTGCGCAACCGCCTCAGGCGGGATCGCCCGTGCCGCCGCCTCAGCCACGCGCGCCCTGACCCCCGCGATCACTCCGGCATAGAGGGTCTTCAATTCTTCCGACGTGACCGTCTCCAGTTCTTCGGCCTTCGTACCGGACTTCGTCCAGATCGGCGTGGCAATCGCTCCGGGCTCCACAATGGACACCTGAATCCCCCACTGCTGCACCTCAAGGCGCAAAGCATCCGTCAGCGCTTCCAACGCAAACTTGGATGCTGAATAAGGCCCCATCACCGGCATCGCCGCCCGCCCCGCTATCGACCCCATGTTGATGATGCGCCCGCGCCCGTTGCGAAGTAGCGGAAGAAACGCCTGGGTCACCGCGACCTGCCCGATCACATTCACCTCAAACTGCCGACGCAGATCGGCAATCGGCACGGCCTCCAGCGGACCGACCACCGCAATGCCCGCGTTATTCACCAATCCGGCCAGGCCGGCACTTCCTACCAACGCAGCAACCTGTTGCCGCGCCTGTTCGATCGAGCCCGCATCGGTGACATCCAGCAAAATAGGCTGGAGCCGAACCGATCCCTGCGCCTTCAGAGGTTCACTATCCTCCATCCGACGCACTCCGGCGAACACCGTAAAGCCAAGCCGATCGAGATGCCACGCGCAGGCTGCGCCGATGCCCGTCGACGCGCCGGTTATCACCACTGCCTGACCATTGCCG
>JACOEJ010000088.1:0-2204 GCA_024998645.1 Nitrospira sp. | reverse complement strand
GTGGATCACTCTGGATTCAAGAGGAATTATATTGGGTCCATCCACCCCGCCTCACGCATCGACAATCACATCATGCTGCCAACGCAACAAGATCACAAACACCTGACCAGCATTGATGTTTGTTCACTTCCATGGTGATGATGCGAGTCCGGCATCCACTTGGCCCGCACATTGCACAGGGTGCATAGCATCACGCCAAGATAAAGGAGAACGCCATGGAATTCGGACTCATCTTACTCACCACCAATACGCTCATGGCCATCTTTATCTTTTTTGTTCTGAACCTGATCTGGAAGCAATAGTGGAATCAGAGCATGAGAGTACAGTGGAGAGGAGAACAACCGATCCATGAACAAGCCACCGGACAATAATGGCGCGACATGGAGCCGACCGGCGATCAGCGGCTGACACCCTCAAAGCGAGAAGGAACAGCACCATGACACACGGAACAATCCTGGTCGTCGACGACAATCCCGACATTCGAGAAACCACCCGTATGACGCTCAGCCGGCAAGGCTATGAAGTCTGGCTGGCTCCTGACGGCAACAGTGCCATGCAGTTGTTGAACGAGCCGGTGCTGGCGAGTGAAGTCTGTGCCGTGATCTGCGACCTGGCCATGCCGAATGGCAACGGCACGGACCTCATCGCCTATCTTCATAGACATCATCCGGCCGTTTCCATCATCGTCTGCAGCGGAACCGACGACACCACATTCCTTCAAGGCATCCTGCAACAAGGTGTGGGCGACTGGATCCGGAAGCCCATGTCGCGGGACACGCTTCTGCAAAAAGTCAGAACCGCCGTCCATCTGTTCACGCTCAGGACACAGCAGGACTCGGAAAACGGACCTTCGCATACGTCAGTCGCAAGTCCAAGAACGGCCTCCCCCTCAGCGCTTGAGACAGTACAGGACTATCACAACAAGACCACCGACCAGTGAGATTGAGCGTCCGCCCGGGTCCCTCCTGCAGTACCACGCCTCAATTAGTCTTCTAGTGCCGACGGCACTGAATCGAAAATGATTCAGCCTGAATTATTTTGGGTTCATTGACGCATGGCTCATCAGTGAAGCAGAAAGCCTCTGAGTAAATCATTGCCCTCAAATCCCACGCCAATCGAGCAATCGACTCTTCTTCAAACGGAAGCGACATTCCATCACTGATGGTTCACCCCTTGCACAATGTCTCAGTCATCGGTGCCGCAAAGGAATTAGAAAGCAGCCAGGGGGCCGTGAGGGAACAGAAAGGAGTACATCATGGATTTCACACTCCTTCTCCTACTATCCAACTTATTCATGGCCTGCTTCATCTACCTGGTTGTGCGGCTGATTTGGCAAGACTAGCGCAATCAGATCGAGCAACCCCAACGCTGCCGGCAATGATGCACTGTAATAAAAAGAGGGAATGAGTGAAACATGACTCGTTTGGAAGAACCCCTCGCCTCAGCATGGAGCCGACCAAGTGTCATTCGACTCATACGCGGAGTCGAATCGCTCCACGCAGTCCGGATCCAACCCACTCCGGGCTGCAGCCGTCGCCTCCACGCCGAGGACATAGGAGCCGCCTCTTCGCTTCATACCCGGAGAGACGGCTCCTTCAAAACAGATTAAGGCAAGGCAGAGACGTCACAGGACGGAAAGAGGAATGGACGGACAGCAGGATGGACAAGTGAAGCATCAAGCCCCTGGAGCAAAGACTCTGTTCGGCGGTCTGAGTGAAGCAGGATGGAACCACGGTCGTCTTGGACCAAACGAATCGACGATACGTGCCAGGCAGGCAAAGAGCCTACGCTAAGAACCGTGGTAGGCAGCACATCACGCCGGTCCAGCTGGAGACAGCCGGCAAGCGAGGAAAGGCATATGAGGATTACGCTTGATCGATGAAGAGACCGAAAACACACGCGCTTAAAAATAGACATTACTTCCATATCGGAAGTCCGATGGATATCTGAAGCGCATGGAAAGAGTCAGGATTTTCCTGATACCGCAGTGAGGGGGAACACGGTGAAACTCAGTCCTGTAAGAATATTCCTAGCCAGGGCCTATCGGCCCCATTCTAAAGGGGCATTGCACAAGTTATGTGGGAAGCCTAGTTAGAAGGCACCAGCAGCCGAATGGTACGAAAGTCCTCGGTCAGTTTGGTCGAATGCGACAGAAGGAGATGCCACGGATGGCACTTCAAATTCGCAGGGCACATCGGTTCCTT
>JACOEJ010000087.1 GCA_024998645.1 Nitrospira sp. | reverse complement strand
TCATGATGGAAGGTATGATCAGACGCATGGTTCAGTGCTGAAGCATGGCTCATGCCACTCGGTTGACAATGATCAAAACGGCGTGCTGGAATGCCCACGTTTCACGAACCACGAATCACGGAGGTTGTACGATGGATATGATGGGACGGGTGGGGTTGATCGAGGTGCCGATCTTGATCGCTCCGGATCAAAAGGTGTGGATGGATCGCATGATCAAGGAAGGGAAAATCGCGATTCCTCCAGGCGGAACCTTGGAAAAAGGCTCGCTCTATTCGATGTTTATCCGGATGCTCCTGCACAATGCGATGGAAGAGCAGAAGCGGCAGGAGGTATTAGACATGGAGGACGAGGACGACGAATAAGAAGCTGTTGAAAACGCCCGCCAGCGGCGTTCTCGCCACACTCAAGAGCTCAACGTACTCAGAGTACGCCTCGCTCTTGAGTGTGGCTGCGGCCTTGCTGGACGGCCGTTTTGAACAGCTTACCACCTGATAGTACGTGTATCCCTCGCGATACGAGACGTATCCTTCCCGACAAGGATCTCTTCAAAAAGCATCCGGCCATAGGCCATCAGCTATTCGCTATAAGCTTTTGAAAGCGGTATGCGCGGCGCGGATGGTCTTGTCGATGTCGGCTGAGGTGTGGGCGGTGGAGAGGAACGATGCTTCGAATTGCGAGGGAGCGAGATAGATGCCCTGGTCCAGCATCTTATGAAAGTACTTTCCGTAGCGCGCTGTATCCGCCTGCTTCACGGTATTCCAATCACTCACAGGCGTAGAAGTAAAGAACGCGGTGAGCATGGAGCCCACGCGGGTTTGGATGAGCGGAATTCCCGCTTTCTTCGCCGCGTCGCCGATACCTTTTGCCAGGGCCGCAGATTGCGCTTCGAGTTTCTTGTAGACCCCTTTTTTCTTCAGCTGCTTCAGTGTTTCGATTCCCGCCGAGACGGCCAACGGATTGCCTGAGAGGGTGCCTGCTTGATAGACGGGTCCTGACGGGGCGATCAGGTCCATGATGTCTTTCCGCCCGCCGTAGGCGCCGACCGGCAGTCCTCCGCCGATGATTTTCCCGAGGATGGTGAGATCCGGCGTAATGCCATAGAGCGCCTGCGCGCCTCCGTAGTTCACGCGAAATCCTGAAATCACTTCGTCAAACACGAGAAGGATGTCATTCTCTGCCGTCAGCCGGCGAAGAGCGGAGAGGAATTCCGGCGCCGGAGGCACGACGCCCATATTGCCTGCGATCGGTTCCAGAATAATGCAGGCCAGGTCCTTGCGATGTTCAGCCACTAAACGGCGCACGGCGTCGATGTCGTTGTAGGGGGCCGTCAGGGTGTGTTTGGCAAAGTCTGCCGGCACGCCGGGTGAATCGGGAATGCCCAATGTCGCCAGACCTGAACCGGCTTTGGCGAGCAAATAGTCGCTGTGCCCGTGGTAGCAGCCTTCGAATTTCAGAATGCTGTCTCGCTTGGTGAAGCCGCGGGCGACACGAATGGCGCTCATCACGGCTTCGGTTCCGGAACTGACCAGACGCACTTTCTCCATTGACGGGAAGGCGTCACGGATCATGCGGGCGAGGGTGATTTCCAATTCCGTGGGCGCACCGTAACTGGTGCCGTTGTCGGCGGCTTTCTTAATGACCCGGATCACTGCCGGCGCGGCGTGTCCCAGAATCATAGGGCCCCAGGAGAGGACATAATCGAGATAGATGTTGCCGTCGACGTCGTAGAGCTTGGCTCCCTTGGCGCGCTTGATGAATCTGGGCTGACCCCCGACGGAGCGGAAGGCTCGAACGGGGCTATTGACCCCACCGGGAATGAGTTGTTGTGCTGCGGCAAAGAGTTGAGCTGATCGAGTGGTTTTCATGACGGGGGCGCACCCTAGCATGCTCCTCTGCACCGGTCAAGAAAGCCCGATTGCAGAAGCGTAGCTGCCGTCAATGCCACATCGAGGGACAAAAAGTGTCTCATGAGATACGGCCCTACCAATTTAGATACGATCGGACCCAGTTGGTCATAACCAGGGTGGGGCGAATCACTGAGGAATTCATGGGGTAACGGCTTGGAACATTCCGGCCCAACTTTTGCTGTTTGTTTTGAGTAACGGTGTGTCAGAGAAATGAGGAGTGACTATGACGGTGGTGTGTTCCTGGTGCCGGCATGAAGGATTAGCCGGAGTCTTTGGAGAAAAAGCTCCTTTCGAGGATCGGCGGGAGACCCATGGGATTTGTCCGTCACATCGGATCCAGGTTCGCGCCGGGTGGATGGAGGCTCGATTCGGTCCGGTCAACGGCACTCAGGAATCAACGGCTCAAGAAGTCAGCGGGTACGTCGTGCGCTCCGCAGCCCACCTCTGGGGCGGACTGCGGAATCTCTCGCGGAAAGCCGGGCTGTAGTTTCCTCATCCTTACGCTTCCCACTCGTTTTCTATTTTCCCTGAAACATCTTCAGCAGTTGATCGAGTCCGCCGGCTTCAATCTTTCCGGTCGGCGTCAGCTTGTCGACGAGATCCGGTAACAGACCGGCGAGTTGCGCACCGGCGGCCTCGGTCGAGATCCCGGCCTTGGCCGCCAGTTGTTTGAGCAGGTCGCCGCCGAGGCCCTGTTGAATCTGCTGAGGGGTCACCGGCAGGTTCTTGCCGGTACCCACCCAGGAGTTCACGATCTCGCCCAGGCCGTTCTTTTGGAAGGTTTGGACCAGTCCTGCGAGCCCTCCGACCGAACTATTCTGTCCAAGCAAGCCGGTCAAAGCCTGCATCAAGGCGTTTTGGTTGCTGCTTCCACCAAGCATGCCGCCGACCGCTTGCCCTAATTGATCCATCAGACTCATTGCGGTGCCCTCCCATTCTTTGGGGGACGAGACGATCGTCCTTTCGTCGGGGGCTGGAGATCCGGCATCGGTGCAGGATCAATCCCCCAATGCTTTCTCTTAGGTGCTTCCTGGTCTGATACCGCAAAGAGCGTATGAAAGGCAATCGCCTTGGTCCCCCCGCCGGCCTGGCCTTTGCTCCAGGCTTCCCCGGCATCGCTCAGAATCTCGAGCAGCGTTTCGTACTCGTCCTCGTCGTCGGCCAAGACGGCTTGCGCATCGGTGAGGAGCAGCACATAGCCCTTGGCCGGCAGCCATTCCAAATCCGCCAGACACTCTTCCATCGCGTCCCAGTTATGACCGAAATAATCAGGGAAACCCAAGGCGCGAGCGAATTCCGTGAACAGGCCGTTTGGGGTCGAGCATTTTTTTCCGTGGACCACGCGCAGCGCAAAGCCGGCCGGGGCTTTGACCAAGGCGGTGGCTGTCGTGCCGGCCGGAAGGACGAGCAAGGACGACCAGGGGGCTATCGGAGTCTGGAGATAACTCATCAAGGAGCGTGGTGGTGTCATGGAATGATCAGTGTCCTAATTGAGAGGTGTGAAGGTTCGGTAATGATCGCCTGTATAGTACGCTTTGCCGGTGTGTTGTTCGATCACCAGCCGCTCCGCATCACGCGAACGACCCCGGATTTTGGGGTTCACGTCATACTCGCGATAGCGGCCGCGCGGCAACCGGCGCTCCCGGTTCTGAAAGTCCCGCCCGCCGATATATCCGGGCAGTGGGACTCCGTCCCGCTCCTGTAGACGCTTGAGCAGGTCCTGCGCTTTGAGGGGCACCATCGAGGCGGTGCCGTGATCCTGCGTAACCGCCGGCGGTGATTGAATGAGAGGTTCTGCCAGGCCGGTTCCCGCACTCAGCCTGGCACAGACCACCAGTCCGAGCAGGAGGGCGGTCATGAGGTACTGTGAGAAACGCCGGATCAGGGGGAAGGGCATCGCGCGAATCCTGTTCGTCCGTCGTAAAGACAAATCGACGGTAGCATGCGCATTTTTGGAGGTCAAACCTCCTTCAGCGAGGGAGGTGTGATCGCTTTGCGGTCGCTCTGTGCGTAGGTTAGAATGTGAGCGGATTGTTCACAGCATGAATACGGGGCAGGTTGTCGTCCGATCGCGATACCAAATCAGAACGATCCGATCCCATTGTGATGCCTATGAGTGACGCATGACAAGCGCCATGCGAGGAGCGAACATTGTGTTGAACCCGCGCGCCATCCGAGAGGAACGCCCGCTCATGCGACGATCACCTGCACTCATCGCTTTGCTTGTGCTGCTGTGCGGTCCCGTTCCGGCACTCGCCCAGAGCGGATCGCTGGATCAATCTCCAACCGCCATCGTGAAGCGATATGTGGGGCTCGACAAGAAGGGCGCCCGCATGGACGCCATGTCGTTCGAAACGCTGGTGCCCTATATTGACTGGACGGATGAGCCGTTGTGGGGGCGTGTCGTGGTGATTCAAGACGTCACGGTGCCGGAGGATTACCGGAAATGGGAAGTGGTCAACAAGCTCGAAGTGGTCATTCCGACCACTTTTACGGTTCTTGGCTCGGTGTATTTGGAAACGGCGGCGTTTGTGCCTGAAGCGATCACCGAGGAGGTCCGGTTTCGCGTGAAGGCCGTTCGAAGCAAGTGGCGGATCGTGGAGCCGGTGATTCCACCGCATATCGGGTTAAAGCGGATGATCGATCTGGTGCGCGAAGCGGAGGTCAAAGAAACGGATGCCGAGAAACGCGGCATCCTGACGGCCCTGGGAGAGACATTGCGAAAGGTCAAACCATGACGAAGACCCCGGTTGATTTGTTGATTTTTGATTTGGACGGCACGTTGATCGAGTCGAAGTGGGACATCGCCCATTCGGTCAACCTCACGCTGGTCGAGTTGGGGCTGCCGGAACGGCCGCTTGAAGAAATTTTCGGATTCGTCGGCGACGGGGTCAAGAAACTCCTGCGGCTGGCCGTCGGCGAGAGCAACCGGGTGAGTTTTGACGAGGCCCTCGCCGTCTTTCGCGGCCACTATCTCGAACATTGTCTGGACCGCACGGTCTTCTTTCCCGGGATCGAGCCGATGTTGCAACACTTCTCCGGCAAGCACAAAGCCGTGGCGACGAATAAATCGATCGAATACACGCGCGTCATTCTCAACGGGTTGGGCGCGGGGCATTTTCCCTGGGTCGTCGGGGGAGACAACGGGTTTGGCTTGAAGCCGGAGCCTGGCATGCTGTTGCATCTGCTTGAGCAGGTGAAGGTCCCCAAGGAACGGGCCATTCTGGTAGGCGACAGCACCAATGACATCAACGGCGGACACAACGCCGGCATTCGGGTCTGCGCTGTCGGATACGGGATGGGAAATCGAGAGAAGATGGCGGCCTGTCAGCCTGATTGGTTCATCGAACGACCGGAACAACTGATGGAGATATTTACATGATCACTCACGCGTCAAGGTTTGCTCCCGACGGGCTTCTCACGAAGCGAACGCTGGCCCTCGTTGTTGTGCTGGTCTGTAGCCTTAGCCCGGCTCCAAACCCATCGATGGCAGAGGGGCCGAGTCTTGCCGACCGGGTGATCGAACACAAACTGGCGAACGGCCTGACCGTACTCATGGTCGAGCGCCATCAAACGCCGGTGGTTTCGATCAACATTACATTCGGGGTGGGTGGGGTGAATGAGCAGGTCGGCCAGACCGGCTTGGCCCACCTGTATGAGCACATGGCGTTCAAAGGCACGCGGACCGTCGGGACGAAGGATTTTGACAAAGAGAAACTGACGCTCGACGAGCTGTCCCGTGTGGGGACCCTCCTCGATCAGCGGCAGCGCGAGTTGACCAAGAAGGGCTCTGCGGTGACGCCGGATGAGCAGGCCGCGCTTGACGCCTTGCAGAAACAGGTCACGGACCTGCAAGCGCAAGCGGGCCAGTATGTGGTCGGCAACGAAATGGCCTTGCTCTATCAGCGCCACGGCGGTGTGGGGCTCAACGCCTCCACCGGAAAAGATCTCACCCGCTATACGATCAGTCTCCCGGCCAACCGGTTGCCGGTCTGGGCGGCAATCGAGGCAGACCGGATGGCGAATCCGGTCCTCCGCGAATTCTACAAAGAGCGCGGCGTGGTGATGGAAGAACGCCGCCTGCGCAACGACGACAGTCCGAACGGACTCCTGTTCGAGACCTTCACCTCGGCGGCCTTTCGGGCGCATCCCTATGGCGTGCCAACCATCGGATGGGGGTCGGACATCCTGTCGCTGACTCCGGCGGCGACCGAGGCCTTCTTCAAGACATATTACGGTCCGAATAACGCGACGATTGCCCTCGTGGGGGATATCAATCCGAAAGAGGTCATTGCCTTGATCGAGCAGACGTTCGGGAAGATTCCGGCAGCGAGCGCCACGCCCGAGATCATGACGGTGGAGCCTGAGCAGCGGGGCGAGCGCCGCGTCGAGGTCGAATTCGATGCTGAACCGATTGTGGCGATCGGGTATCACAAGCCGGGCTTGGGCCATCCCGACGACGATGTGTTCGACGTGATCGATGAAATCCTGACCGACGGGCTGACGTCCCGCCTGCAGACCATCCTCGTCAGGGAGAAACGGCTGGCCGCGTCGGTCGGATCCGATGCCAACTATCCCGGCGTCCGCGCTCCGAATCTCTTTATTCTCACCGCTACTCCGCTGGCGCCTCATACCACGGTGGAGGTGGAAGCCGCGATCTATGCGGAATTGGAACGGCTCAAGACCGAGCCGGTGCCAGCGAAAGAATTACAGAAAATCGTCAACAATCTCGATGCGGACCTGGTGCGGGCCCTGCGTTCGAACAGCGGGCTTGCGTCGCAGCTGGCGTTGTTTCAGACGGTGGCAGGTGATTGGCGGCATGTCTTGAAATCCCGAGACCGGATCGCCGCAGTCACGCCGGCGGATATTCAGCGGGTTGCCAGGCAGTATTTCACGAAGTCCAACCGAACCGTAGGCACGCTCGTCAAGCACGTGCGCGAGAAGAATCTGACGGCAGGGAATGAGGTGGCACGATGAATGGGGCAGGAATCGAGAGACAGGGGACGAGAGGGACAGGAGTGTTAGGGCTCTTCGGCGTGGCGGTATTGCTCGCATGTTCGGCCACCACCGCCTGCGCCGGCGGTCCGGCTATGAGCGATCCACGGACGATGACATTCAAGCCGGTCGAGTTCACGCCGCCGGAGCCGAATCGCGTGGTGCTCGACAACGGCATGGTCCTGTATCTCCTGGAAGATCATGAGCTGCCTCTCATTACGGTGACGGCCACGATGAAAACCGGCACCTGGCTTGATCCGGCAGATAAGATCGGCCTTGCAGCTCTCACGGGCGCCCTCATGCGGACGGGCGGTGGCGGCGGGCTCACGCCGGAACAGGTGGATGAAGAATTAGAACACTTCGCAGGGGATGTCAGTGTGTCGATCGGGCACGAATCCGGATCTGCATCGCTCGATGTGCTGAAGAAGGACCTGAAGCGCGGGCTCCAGATTTTCTCCGGTCTGCTCCGGACGCCGGCCTTCGACCCGGCGCGGGTCGAGATTGCGAAATTGCAGGCGCTCGAGGGCATCCGGCGACGTCAGGACAATCCCGGCTCCGTGGTGGGGCGCGAGTTCATGAAATTGTTGTACGGTCCGGACCATCCGTCCGCACGTGAAACATCCATCGCGTCGGTCACCGGCATCACCCGTGACGATCTCGTGGCCTTTCACCGGAACACGATTCATCCCAACGGCATCATTTTGGGCGTGACCGGTGATTTCCAGAAAGCGGACATGCTGGCGGCCTTGCGCGAGGTGTTCGGAGATTGGGCCAAGGGAACGGTGCCGGAACTGAAGATTGCCGACGTACCGGATAGTCTTAGCGCGACGCCGGCCATCCGGTTCGTCAACAAAGAGACCTCGCAGACGCATATGCGGGTCGGTCATCTCACGATCCGGGAAAATGATCCGGACTACGTGGCCCTGGCGATCGCCAACGATATCCTGGGAGGGAGTTCTTTCCGGAGCCGGCTCTTCAACGACGTGCGAACGAAGCGCGGGCTGGCCTACTCGGTCGGCAGCCGTTTGATGGCGGGCGTGCACGATCAAGGCGTCTGGCTTATGCGGGCGGAGACGAAACTGGTTTCCACGCAGGAAGTGGTGAGCCGGTTCATTGCCAACATCGAACGGATGCGGACGGAGCTGGTCACCGATCAGGAGTTGGCTGAGGCGAAAGAGGCCTACGTGAATTCGTTCGTCTTTTCGTTCAGCAGCCCCTCGGCGATCGTCAGCCGGCTCGTGGAGCTGGAGAACGACGGATTGCCCAAGGACTTTCTTCAGCAGGTACGAGAGAAAGTGGTCAAGCTGACCAAGGAAGACGTGCTGGCGGCGGCGAAGAAGCATCTGCATCCAGACCGATTGAAGATCATCGCCGTCGGCTCCGGCGACACGCTACCGAAAGTGCTTTCGACCTTTGGGGAAGTGAAAGAGATCAAGCTGTCTCCGGAGGGGTGAAGAGGGAGTGGCCGGTGGTGGGGGCATTCTCTTGCTCGCGCCCCGCGCACACAAGTTGCGACTCAATGTTCTAGCGGGCGGTGCTCGGTGCATGCGCGCAGTAAGAACGCCCTCTCACCACCGGCTTTGGGAAGAATTGGGGAGAAGGTCTGCAGACGGAGTGATAATTCGATATGCCGCTGGAAGATGAGCTCTGCGACATTCTGAAAAAGTCCCGCATCGGCCAGGGGATATCCGTGGTTGATCTGGCGAAGATGACGGGTTTGCCGGGTGGCGATATCACCGCACTGGAGCGCGGGGATCGCCCGCGCGATCGCACGGAAGTGCGGGCGTTGGCCATGGCCTTAGGCCTGCGGGCCGAACCGCTTGCGCAGATTGCGATTGAACAATGGGAGCCGGTTGCTCAGCGATCGCCAGCCTGGCTGAATACGATTCAAGGATCGATCAACGGCTATGGGGTACAGGGTTACATTATCCATGATGGTGGCGAGGCGCTGCTGATCGACACGGCCTACAATGCGCCGGCGATGATCGAGTTTTTATACACGCACCATCTTCGGCTGGTCGGGATATGTTTGACGCATGGTCATGTGGATCATGCGGATGGCATCGAGCAGATCCTCAAGTTCCACCCGGCACCGGTCTATCTGGGATCTGAGGATGTCGAGCTTCTCAGCTGGCGGCCGCCTCAGGCGCAGTTGATGACACCGGTGCACGGTCAGACCATTGCCGTCGGCCGCCTGGGGGTTCATTGCTTGATGACGCCGGGCCATACCGCCGGCGGGATCTGCTACCGGGTGGATGATGCACAGGCGCCGGTGTGTTTTGTCGGCGATACGTTGTTCGCGGGCTCGATCGGCCGCTCGAATCCCAGCACGCTTTATCAGACCCATCTGGTATCCGTCGGGACCACGGTGCTCGGCCTCCCGCCGGAGTATCGTTTGTTGCCGGGCCATGGTCCCGCGACCACCGTCGAAGAAGAATTGGCGCATAACCCCTTCTATGTGTTTGTACCATAAGGATGCTCAAAAAGGCCGTTCAGCAAGGCCGCAGCGAGCGAAGAGGCGAGGCGTACGCGGCGGTACGTTGAGCCTCGGCGCGAAGCGAGAACGCTGCTGGCGGACTTTTTCAGTATCCTGCTAGGAGAGCGCATGAACGGCGACCGGCAGGATGTAGACGCCGACGACGCAGATGAATTCGAAGAATCGACATTTTCGCGCTACCTCCTGCCGATCGGCTTGTTCTGCCTGACGGTCTTTACCACGCTGTGGGCCGGTGCCAATCAAGACCATCCCAATTTGTTTCATCCCTTTCGCGGAGCCTGGGAGTTGCTCACAGAGCGGCCCGGTGAACTGGTCAGCGGGATTCCCTTTGCGGCCACGCTGCTCCTGATTCTCGTCACCCATGAGCTGGCACACTATGTCTATTCGAAGCGGCATCGTGTTCCGGCGTCGCTTCCGTTGTTCATTCCGGGGTTGCCGCTGTTAGTGGGAACCTTTGGCGCGATCATTCGTGTGCGTGGCCAAATCGTAGAGCGGAAGGCCCTCTTCGATATCGGGATCTCCGGACCATTGGCTGGCTTTGCCGTCGCGCTCATCGCGCTCGTTGTGGGGTTGCACTGGTCGCAGGTGGAGGTGGGGATCAGTTCGGCCAGCCCCTTCTATGTTGGGCGATCCATACTGATTGATTGGTGCATTTCCCTTGTCTTGGGGGACCTGCCGAGAGGGGCGAGTGTCAATCTGCATCCGATCGCAGAGGCGGCCTGGTTCGGGCTCTTTGTGACCTGTTTAAACCTGATTCCCATCGGACAACTTGACGGGGGCCATGTCGCTTACGCTCTCTGGGGCGGGAGACAGCGGACCATCGCCTTCTGGGTCATTCCCGTCCTTCTGGTGCTTGGCTATCTCGGCTGGCAGGGCTGGTGGTTGTGGGTGTTTCTTTCGACACTCCTTGGGGTCGGCCATCCGCCGATCCCTGATCCGGCTTCGCCGCTGGGCTCGACGCGAACCTGGCTTGGGCGAGCGACCGTCCTTCTCTTCCTCCTCATCTTCACACCGTTTCCCATCGTTGTCCGCTGAGGGGGTCCCGGGATTGGGATCCGCCTCACGATGGCGATTTACGGCAAAGTCTTGTCGGATCATTCGGTTGGCCCTAGCATGCAGACATGGAGTCGATAGAGGCACAGACCGGAGTCTGCCCCAAGTGTCACGCCGATCGGTCGGAAGACGAGACGGAGTGTGCCTCGTGCGGAATCATTTTCGCCAAGTACCGCCCTCTGCCCGTTCGTCTATCCGATGCGCTTGCCGGCGCGCGTGCCGAACCGGCTGGTTCAGAATCTTTCTGGTGGGTGACGGTCAAACAGTGGTTGATCGAAACCGATGTGACGGCTGATTCCATGACTTTGTATGGACGGGCAATCGTCTTCCTGGGACTCCTCTGGTGGGGACGGGTCTTCATCATGACGCCGCTGGAAACCAACTACACCGGCGAATCCTTTCTCCATCTCATCAATCTGCCGTTTCACGAAGCCGGGCATCTGATCTTTAGCCCGTTCGGCCGCTTCATGATGATTCTCGGCGGGAGCCTCGGTCAGGTGCTCATGCCGCTGATCTGCCTCGGCACGTTCCTCATCAAAACCCGCGATCCCTTCGGCGCCTCGGTCGCGCTCTGGTGGACGGCCGAAAGCCTCATGGACGTGGCGCCCTATATCAACGATGCGCGCGATATGGAACTGATCTTACTGGGTGGGGTGACCGGGAAAGAGACTGATGGCCATGATTGGAACAATCTGCTGACGATGACGGGTCTGCTGAATTGGGACCACCGCTTGGCCCATCTTGCCTACAACATCGGGATTCTGCTGATGCTCGCGTCTTTCGCCTGGGGTGCCGTCGTCCTTGCGCGCCACTATGAACGGCAACGGGCATGAGGAGGGACGCCTCCTCCATCACGGTTCTCAGCCATTCTGCTTGATCAATGATTTGGGCAGCAGTCTGGTTCTGTGGAGAAACGCCGGGCCGAGCGGCACAAGCTGATGGCCGGTGAAAGCCTGGGTCAAACTGGCGACGGCGTGGTAGAAGGCCATGAATCCCACCACGATATGGAGCAGGCCTGGGATGGTTTCGCCGATGATGCCGAGTATGGCCAGGACGGTAGAGGAGAAGGTAATCGTGATGATGACATGGAGAATACAGAGCGTGGCATTGCGGTACGCCGTCAGATAGACCATGACCGCTGAGAAGGCGGCGTAGACGAAATTGATCGGGGCAAAGAGCACCATATCCAGATGGAACGAGGTGCCTTCACTGACCAGTTTGCCGATAGAAACGGTGAGCCAGAAGAACCCGTACATGGTCAGAGCCGTGCCGCCGAGTTGCTCGTGATAGCGAATATCGGTAATCCCCGCCAGGATTTGCACGATCCCTCCGAAGATCAACGCGATGACCAGGGTGCCGACTTTATTTGAGTCGGGAATGCCGCCCAATTGGGCCACACCCAGTGTGAGGGCCCCGACCGCGAGCCCGAACAGGCCGATCGCCAATACGTCGATTCGCCGGTGATGCTCCACGTCACTCATAGATGCTCTCCTTCGATTGACTGTATCCCGGTATTCTTCCCGCTGCACTGGCCACCGGTCAAAACGGCCCCCAGCATGCAACAGGAGCTATTGAAAAGACAAGCAAGCTCCGGCAGACTGCTCGCACCTATGCTCTTGGAGGGCTGAACGTTGCGGAGGCATCCCATGACAGAGAACAGATTCATCCCGACGAAGTTGTGGCTCATCGGAGTCGGACTGTCGCTGGCACTCTTGACGAACCAGAGTCTTGCTGAGCAGCGAGAGTCTCGATTCGCACTGGTCCTTGACAGGGCCGCCGTCAAAGACAGCCAGACCGGATTGATCTGGGAGCAGGAGCCGGATCGCGAACACGATGTGTGGAGTCGTTCAAACGAACGGTGTGCCACGAAAACCGTCGGCGGACAATCGGGCTGGCGTGGGCCCACGATCGATGAGCTCAAGACCTTGATTGATTTGTCCCAGCATGACCCGGCATTACCGGCCGGACATCCCTTCTCCAATATCAAGTCGGAGATCTATTGGACTTCGACTCCGCACCCGACCGACGACATCGTGGCCTGGCAGGTCAGCTTCTTCAGCGGCGAACCGGTCACCGACCAGAAGTCCGGCAC
>JACOEJ010000086.1 GCA_024998645.1 Nitrospira sp. | reverse complement strand
AGCACCAGCCGCGAGAGTCCGTCATGATCTGCGGAGAGCACTTCCGCCACAATCAAGTCATAGCCTGACACTTGTCGCGCCCCTGGCTGGCTTAAGATGTCTCTTGTGTTCGGCACCCCGAACACGGACGTTCCCTCGCGGCCAATGGACTGGCGGAGTGAGTTCCGAAACAGATCATCGTTACTAATGAGGAGAATCGTGGGCATGCAACGGCTCCTGTGTTGTGTGTGGCGGGCGTGTCAGCGTCATAGCGCCATTCTCTGCGCCTGCATAGGGGACAGGTTCGTCCACGTGGTTTTCGCCCATGATCGATCCTGAGGCGGCGGTTGCCCGACGGTGTGGTTGATGAACCAGGCGGCCACTTGGGAGCGGCGCGTCATGCGCAGCCGGTCGAAGAGGTCGGCGAGATAGTTTTTGACGGTCTTCTCGCTCAAATTGAGCTGCAGGCCGATTTCCTTGTTGGTGAGGCCATTGCTCAAGAGCGGGAGAATCTGCTGATGTCTCGGAGAGAGTTGCGGGTGCAGTCCCTGCGGAGATTCCGCTTGCCTGCCTATCCACTTCAGGGCGGTGCTCACCAGGTCATGGTCAAAAGTGGGTTCTCCCGCCAGCGCCTGAGCGACAATCCCGGGTATCTGAGCAGGGGGGATCGTTTGCAGAATGAATCCTAGAGCGCCTGCCTGTACCGCGTGCGTCAGCAGTTGCGCGTTGGCGGTATCGGCGACGAGGAGTACGCGCATATTGGGGTATCGGCTAAGAAGGGTCCGGCAGAGATCGATCCCGTTGCCGTCTGAAAACCATATTCCCATCAGCACGGCATCGGGATGGTATCGATCCACCGCTGTGAGTAACTCGGTTGCGGTGGAAACTGGCGGCGGCAGATGTAGGCCTGGTTGGCCGGTCAGAATCGCATGGAGTCCCAGGCGAGTCGGCAATTCACGTTCCGCAATGACGATGGTGTGAGTCGCGCTATGGGAACGGCGTGTGGGCATATCGTGAAGAAAACAAGACGCACAGGGCTATCGCAGAGATCAGTGCGCGTTTGTGAGGTGTTTGGCAATCGGTACCAGTCTGATTATGAAGTAGGAGTCGATATGGTTAGCTTGTCGGACAAACACCGACAAGCTTGTGCGTAGAGCGGGAGTTACTTGGCCAGCTGATGGTCAACGGCAAAGCGGATCAGTTCTGCCGTCGTTCGAAGGTGCAACTTCTCAAGGATGCGCGCTCGATAGGTGCTGACGGTCTTAATGCTGAGGGTGAGTTGTTCTGCGACCTCAGTTGGAGTGTTCCCTGATCCGATGAGGCGGAGCACTTCGAGTTCCCGGTCCGAGAGCATCTCGTGCGGTTCCTGAGCCTCACCGGAGGTGGTGCCGAGATCGGCGGCGAGTTGCTCCGCCAGCGCGGCACTCACATAACGGCCTCCTTGCAGAATGCGTTTCACGGCGGTCGTAACTTCTTCCGGCGCGGTGTCTTTGGTGAGATAGCCGGAGGCACCTGCTTTCAACGCGCGTCTTGCGTAATGAGCTTCCGGGTAGAGACTCAGAATCAGAACCGGGAGATCGGGGCAGACTCGCTTGATGTCTTTGAGCGCATCGAGACCGCTCTTGTCAGGCAGATTGATATCGAGAATGACGAGATCCCACGAAGTGGTTTGAGTTGCCTCAATGGCATCCTGCGCGGTGCCCTTCTCGACGATCGTCAGGTCGGGGAGGTCTTCTCGAAGCACATGAGCCACACCGCGGCGGACCAGCGCATGGTCATCGACCAACAGGATTTTCATGTTCCTCCCGGTTCAGGAGTGAGTGATCGGTAGAGGCAGAGGACGGGGGAATAAGGACAGCCAGCGGGATACGCAGTGTGGCGACCGTGCCTTCCGACGGATGGGGCGCAATCGTAAACGTGCCGTCAAGGAGCACGGCGCGCTCGGTGATTCCTTTCAGACCGAACGAGTCGTGCCGCGTCTGATGGTCCGGAGTGATGCCGGTTCCATTATCGTGGACCACCACCGTGAGCTGGTCACGCATGCGGGTAAACGAGATGGCCACCGCCATTGCGCGCGCATGACGCAGGACATTGGTCAGAAGCTCCTGCACAATCCGGAAGACGGCCGAGGCCGTGGCATCGTCAAACGGGACCTCAAGCAGGGCGGGATCGACGACGACGTCGCAGGCGATCCCGGTCCGTACTTCAAATTGTTGCGCGTGGGCCTGTACAGCGGGAATCAACCCGAGTTCATCCAGGATAGCGGGGCGGAGGGACGTGCTCACATGCCGCACCTGACTCAGCATTGAATCGCTCAGGTTCAAGAGATCGTTCAGCCGGGCATCGTGATTATGCATGGTCTGCTGAGGGGAAGATGCTCCCCGGTTTTTCTTCAGCGACGTCAGTTGAAAGCGCATGGCTGTCAGCAACTGCCCAAGTTCATCGTGAATTTCCCGTGCGATGCGACGGCGTTCGTTTTCTTCCGCCGTTGCGGCCTGTCTGGTGACTTCCTGGAGCCGTTCATAGGCGGTACGAAGTTTGGCGTCGGCCAGATGCCGATCAGTGATATCTTCGACTGTACCGGCGACACGCAGAGGGGTGCCGGCTTCATCGCGGGTCACTTCCCCGCGGCAGCGGATGTGGCGAGGTTCTCCCGAGGGCCGAAGAATTCGACAGACCAAGTCAGAGAGCGCGCTATAAGTCAGCGGCTCGTACAGGGCGTCGATAACCCGCCGGCGGTCGTCCGGATGCAAGGATTCGACAAACAAATCGTAGGATGGGATGACGCTCTGAGGGATGTAGCCGAAGATGCGGTAGGTCTCATCCGACCAGGTGACGACGGAATCGCTTGTCCATTCCCAGCTCCCGAGTTCCGCAATGCGCTGGGCTTCCTTCAATTGCATTTCACTCCGGCGGAGGGCCTCCTCTGCAAGCTTTCGATCGGTGATGTCCCGGCAGGACCCGGCCATACGCTGAGGTTCGCCGCGCGAGTCCCTGATGGCCCGGCCGCGTCCCTGAAGCCAGCGGTAGTCGCCCCGGTTTGTTCGAATACGGTATTCCACATCGAACGGAGTCTGCTGCTGGAGATGTCCCTGCAGGGCGGCAAAAACCTGACTGCTATCCTCAGGGTGTAACCGCTCAGCCCAGTGGGCGAGTGTGTGAAACGGGTCTGAATCATTCAGCGCCAGAATTTCGCGGATTTTGGGCGACCACCAGATCGGGTTCTCCGGATCAAGCATGGAGCGCCCCGGCAGGCGATGTCCGTCCCACCACGCATCGGTCGAGCCTTCTGCGGCAAGTGCCAGCCGCTCCTCGCTTTGGCGCAAGGCGGCTTGGAGATGCTTTTGGCTGGTGATATCGATGAGGACTCCCTGCACCGTCTTCGGACGACCATTTTCGCAGGTCACGGTGACGACATCGTGGACCCAGACGATTCGTCCATCTGCGGCGATCATGCGGTATTCCGCACGATGATTGAGACCTTGTGCCGTTGCCGCGAGGCAAGCCTGCACGGTGGTGTCACGGTCTTCCGGGTGAATGTGATCAGGCCAGAAGGTCGGCTCTTCCAGCCACTGACTCACGGGGTAGCCCAGGAGCGCTTCCGCGTGCGGGCTGACGAAGGCAAAGGCCAATGTTCCCGGAGAGGCTTCCCAGACGACACTGTCGAGATTATTGACGAGATTGGCGAACCGTGTTTCGGACAGTCGCAACGCTTCTTCGGCGCGTGTGCGTGCGGTGATATCAATCATCGCGCCGATCATGCGGATCGCCGAGCCTGACCCGTTTCGGATGATGGTGCCACGATCAAGAAACGTGCGATAGGTGCCATCCCGGGCGTAAAATTGGTATTCGCCAGTCCAGCCGGATTGCCCGTTCTCGATTGCCGATTGGATGTCTCGGAGCACGCGGCTTCGATCGTTCGGGTGAAGCCGTGATTGCCAGGCTCCGAGGGATGGCGTGGCGCGTAGGCCCTCCTCAAAGAGAGCCAGCCCTTTTTCGCTCCACCAATAGTCATTGGTGACGATATTCCAATCCCATAGAATGTCTTGTGTGTGATGCGACAAGAGCTGCCAGCGCCGCTCGGTCTGTAGGTGCGCGATGTGGTCCCGGATCAATCGGCGGAGTCCGAAGGCGACCGTCCAGAGCACGATCACAGCCAACGTCCGATTGAGGATGGCATAGGCCACGGGGGCGCCCGGCGGAGAGAGGACAAAGCCGGCCGCGATCAACACGGTACATGCACCGGCGATGCGAAACGAGAGCCGCGGTTCATACAGAAACGAGCTCAGCAGGAGCGGGACGAGATAGAGGATGGCTTCAGCATAGCCAAGCGGGGTAAGGATGTCGCCGATGAACACGACGATTGTGCTGAGAACAATGCTGATGGCCAACCTGGAACTTGGCTGAGGAAGCACGTGGATGTCATCGCCTCCCATTGCGCTATCAGGCCATGACGGACATAGCGAGACCAACGTAGGCGGAGGGTAGCCATTTACGAATCGTGGCGATAGAGCCTTACGGCATAGAGCCAATTGCCATCGGCGCCGTCACTGGCGGATAGCTGTTACAGTTTATAGAGCTCGCCGTACTTCTTTTCCAGGTAGGTCAGGAAGGGCTCCGGGTTGATGCTCTTTCCTGTCACGCGCTGGGCGAGATGGTCCGGGGTAAACATGCGGCCCCAACGATGAATTTTCTGTTCCAGCCAGCGGCGCAGCACCAGCAATTGGCCGGCCGCGATTTCATCATCCAGGTGGGGGATCTCCAGCTTGGCTTGCTCGAAGAACTGGACCGAATAGAGGTTGCCCAGCGTATAGGTCGGGAAGTAGCCGAAGGCACCGAATGACCAGTGGACATCCTGCAACACGCCTTCGGCATCAGTCGGGGGAGTAATGCCGAGATAGTCCTGCATCTTCTGGTTCCAGAGGCCAGGCAAATCGTCGGGTTGTGTCCGGCCTTCGATGAGATCCTGCTCGATTTCGAAACGCAGCATGATGTGCAGATTGTAGGTGAGCTCATCGGCTTCGACGCGGATGAAAGAGGGTTTCACGCAATTGATGGCCGCATAGAAATGCTCCAGATCGATGCCGCGTAATTGATGGTGAAACGTTTGTTGCAGAATCGGGTAGAAGAACTGCCAGAACGCCCGTGACCGCCCCACGCAGTTCTCCCACATGCGCGACTGGCTCTCGTGGATGCCGAGCGACACGGATTCCCCGAGCGGCGTGCCGAAGTAGCGCTGGTCGAGTCCTTGGTCGTAGAGGCCGTGGCCGCCTTCGTGAATACAACTGAAGAGGCAGGACTGCAGTTCGTGTTCATGGACGCGGGTCGTCACGCGCACGTCGGTCGGATGGAACGATGTCGTGAACGGATGGGCGGAGAGGTCCAGCCGTCCTCGCTCGAAGTCGTATCCCATGGCGATCAGCACAAGCCGGCCGAATTCCAGCTGCCGGGCCTGATCGTACGCATGCCGGAGAATGCTGTCGTCGATCTGATTCGGGCTCTGGGTCACGCGCTTGAGCAGCGGCACGAGGCGCGCTTTCATCTGGGCAAACAGCGGCCGGAGCGTGGCGATGGTAGACCCGGGTTCGTAGACGTCCAGCAACGCATCGTAGGGCGAGGTCTTATACCCGAGGTATTCAGCCTCTTCCCGCTTGAGCGCCAACACCGTGCGGAGGTTGGGGAGAAACTTGCGAAAGTTGTTCTGTTCTTTGGCCTCGGCCCAGACCTGCTGCGCCAGGGAGGTTTCCCGGCTGAGTCTGATCACAAAATCGGAGGGGAGCTTTTTCGCGCGGCTGAAATCCCGCCAGATTTCGCGTAGCAACGAGCGCGAGGGTTCGTCCCACAGATCACCCGGTTGATCGATGGCCTGTCCGGTCGTCGGATCGACCGTGGCGGCGAGGAGCCGTTCGATGTCCGGGGCGACGAGTTTGTCATGGGCGATGCCTTGGAGCACGGCGATCTGTTCCGCTCGCGCTTCCCCGCCGCCGGCCGGCATGTGCGTTTCCTGATCCCATGACAAGACGGATGCGGCGCTGTTGATTCTAGTGATCTCCAACAGCTTGGTTGTCAGTGGTGCAAGCGTCGCAACAGTCTTCACGTCCGGCCTCCTCGCTTATGCTAAAATCTCGATTCTTCAGTCAGTCTACGCAAGGCGGACAGGGTTTTTCAAATGATGCGGGAATGATGCGAAAGGATGGCGAATGAAAACCTTGATCGCTCCTGAGATCGAATCCTATGCCCAGGCGCAGTCCATGCCTGAGTCCGATACGGCGCGGGCACTGCGCGAAGAGACTCAGCGCACGATGGCGTATGCCCAGATGTTGGTCGGGCCGCTGGAAGGGGCTTTCCTCAAAATGATGGCACAGCTGGTCGGGGCGACGCGTGTGCTGGAGATCGGGATGTTCACCGGCTACAGTGCGCTCTGTTTCGCGGAAGCGATCCCTGAGGATGGCCGCGTGGTCACCTGTGAGATCGACGAATCTTCGGCAGCGTTGGGGCGGAAGCATTTCGCCAGCAGCCCGCATGGCAAGAAGATCGAGATCCGTCTCGGACCGGCATTGGAGACCATGCGAGAGCTGGCCGGTCCGTTCGATGTGATCTTTATCGATGCCGACAAGGTCAATTACCTGAACTATTACCGCCGGGCGCTCGATCTGCTGTCGCCCACCGGTGTCATCCTGATCGACAATGTGCTCTGGGACGGCGAGGTGCTGAAGCAACCGCCACCCGATGAGAAGACGGCGGCGATCCAGGAATTGAATCGGACGGTGGCCGGCGATCCGCGCGTGACGGCGGTGTTGGTGACGATTCGTGACGGCGTCCTGGTGATTCGGAAGAAGGGGCCGGTGTCGTGAAATCGTCGTCCGCCGGCGCGGCCTACGGGGCTCTTGCGCTTGCCGCCGTGCTGTGGGGCGGATCGATTGTGGCGCAAAAACTGGCGCTGGGATCCTTCTCCGCGGTTGAAGCTTCAGTGTTGCGTGATATCGGCGGGCTGGCGATTCTGCTCACGACCTGGTGGTGGCAGGAGGGCAAGCTGGCCAGATTCACGCCCTCCGATTTGCGGACGCTCTTTCTGCTCGGCCTTGGGGTACTCGGGAACCATCTCCTGATTCTGTATGGGCTGCGTTATGTCAGCGGAGCGGTGGCGGGCGTCGTCATCGGCTCCGCTCCGGTCGTGACGGCGCTGCTGTCTGCCGTGATGATTCAGGATGTGCCGCTCCGATCGGTATGGGCCGGGGGGCTGCTGTCTTGCGCCGGTGTGGCACTGGTGTCAATCGCAGGGTTTCAGGCCGCCGGCGAACATCCGGTGTTGGGCAGTCTGCTCGTGTTTCTTGGCGTGGTGAGCTGGGCGCTTTATAGTATCGGCAGTCGGGCTGTGATGGACCGGATCTCGCCGCTCACGGTGAATTGGACGACGTTGGTGGTGGCGACCGTGCTTCAGATTCCTCTCCTGTGGACGGATCGCAAGATGCTCGATGCCGGCGTGGCCTCGGTGACGATGCCGGATTGGCTGGCGCTCGGATATCTCGTGGTCTTCGCCACGGCCGTGGCGCAGCAAGCCTGGCTGTTCGGGGTCCAAGGCATCGGGCCCTCCCGGGCGTCGATCCTCGGCAACCTCACGCCGGTTGCGGCGGTCGCTCTCTCGGCGCTGATTCTGCATGAGTCGGTCGGTCCGGTGGAGATCATCGGGATTGCGTTGATTCTTGCCGGTGTCTGGGTGGTCGATCGATCTACGAAGATACCGGCCGAGTTTGAGCGCACTAAAGATTAGGGTATTCTACCATAAGGAAATTCCTGATGGAGGAATAATGGCCCTAGTACTGCTTCTATCAGGGCCTTTCCTGTACGATGCCCCCATTCATGCGCGCTCATCCGTGCCGCACAGGTCCTGTGCCGAATTTCCTCCGCCATGCCATGGCCGACAGGCCGCATTCCATACATCATCGTTGTTCCATCGCAGGAGGCGCATGCCGGGAGGCCTTCGGGTGTGGGGCGTCGCACGGGGTGACGGGACCTCTGATTGAGCCCGGCTACTTCAGCCATCGCATGCCCCACTGCTCATGACGACTTGCACAATCCATATCACTATCGGTCTGATACTGGCAGGGACATTCCTGTTCGATTGCTTTACGCCGCTGGGGTATCAGGAGTTTCTGCTCTATGCGGTGCCGATTGTGCTCACGCTCTGGCTGGAGCAGGCGTGGTCTGCCTACCTGGTGGCGGGCCTGGCGACGCTCTTAGCCTATGCCGGATTGGTTCTTTCTCCGACCGGCATTCCGCCAGACGTGGCCTTTCTGAACCGCACGCTCAGTGCCGCACTCTTCTGGGTCATGGCCGTGATGGTGAACCGGAGCCGTGTGGCCATCCTGGATCGAAGCGCCCGGCAATTGGCTACACTGGTCAATTCGTCGGTGGATGCGATCATCAGTCAGGATCTCAATGGAATGATCACCAGCTGGAATAGGGCGGCAGAACGCCTCTTCGGCTATGACGCCTCTGAACGGATCGGCCATCCCCTGAGCGTGATCATGGCATCGGAACAGGTGGGCGAAGAAACGGTGAAGAGTCGACAACTCCTGTCTGGGGAAGCGGTGTCTCCGTATGACACGGCGTGGCTGCATCGTGATGGATCAGTGATTGCGTTGTCGCTGAGCCGGTCTCCGATTCGAAATCAGTTTGGTTCCGTCGTGGGCATGTCCACCATCGCGCACGACATCACGGCGAGGCTGAAGGCGGAGGCGTCTTACAAGCACAGCGAAGTCACGCTCCAGGCGTTCTTTGAAAGTGCCTCGCTCATGATGGGCGTGGTGGAAGTTCTTGATGACGACATCCGGAATCTGTCGGTCAACCGGGCTACGGCCAAGTTTATGGGTACGACGCAGGAGGCGCTGCGCGGGCGAACCGCCTCCGAGTTGGGCGTGCCCCGGGAAGTGATCCGCATGTGGCTGAATCACTATCGCCTCTGTATCAGGGACCAGTCGCCGGTGCGGTTTGAATACGAACATCGTAACGCGCGTGGAGGCAAGGTCGAACGACGATCGTTGTTGGCAACGGTCTCGCTGATCGATAACGGAGTGAGCGGGATCGTGCGGTGTTCCTTCATTGTGGACGATGTGACGGAATGGAGAAAGGCTGAAGATCTGCTCCGGGAGGCGCACGCGATGCTGGAGTTGCGCGTAGCCGAGCGAACGGCTGAACTCGGCAACGCCACCGTGCGGGCCCGGACGCTGGCCCAGCGTCTCTTTGACGTGCAGGAAGCAGAGCGGCGCGCCGTAGCGCAGGATCTCCACGATGAAATCGGCCAGGTTCTGACGGCGCTCAAATTGAATTTGCAGCAGGTGCAACGTGACGGGCAAGGGACAGGGCCCTCAATGGAGTTGAACGAAAGCATCGAGATCAGCGATCAGCTATTGGCCCGAGTTCGGAGCCTGGCGTTGGATCTGCGGCCCTCGCTGTTGGACGACCTCGGGCTGGTGCCGGCCCTGCGCTGGTATGCGACCAGGCAGGCGGAACGGGCCGGGTGGGCGCTCCAACTGCGTGTGGACGAGACTCCGCTGATTTTGACGGGCTCTCGGAACATTGCCTGTTTTCGCGTCGTGCAGGAGGCGATGACCAATATCGCTCGTCATGCCAAAGCCAAATCAGTGTCGCTCTCTCTTGCGGTGGCCTCCGAGGAGGTTCGTGTGGTGGTGCAGGATGACGGGTGCGGTTTCGACGTGGCGGCTATGCGAGTCCGGGCCCAGCAGGGGTTGAGTCTGGGGATGTTGGGGATCGAGGAACGGGTCAGCCTTGTAGGAGGCACTATGACGATCCAGTCGACGATCGGGCAGGGAACGTCCTTGATGTTCTCCGTCCCGCTTACCGAGCCGCAGCAGGAGGCGTTGTCGTTATGACGAAGGTCAGCGTGCTGTTGGCCGAAGATCATCAGCTGGTCAGAGCCGGGATTCATGCGCTCCTGGATAAGATGGGCGGCGTCTCGGTGGTGGCTGAGGTCAGCGATGGTCAGGCCGCCGTGAAGGCGGTGGAGACGCATCAGCCCGATCTGGTGCTCATGGATATTGCCATGCCCGGGTTGAATGGTTTGGAGGCTGCCAGCCGGATCACGAAGAGCTGGCCGAAGGTTAAGGTCGTCATCTTATCGATGCATGCGAATGATGAGTACCTTCGCCAGGCTCTGAAGGCCGGGGTGACAGGGTATTTGTTGAAAGGCGCCGACATTCAGGAATTGGAGTTGGCGATCAGAACGGTCAGCAGGGGGGAGCCGTATCTGACCCCTTCGGTTGCCCGGTACGTGATCGAGGCGTATCAGCATGAAGGAGCTCGCCCGCTCAATCCGCTCGATCGGCTCAGCCCTCGTCAGCGGGAGATTTTGCAGCTCATCGCCGAAGGCCATTCGACCAAAGAGATTGCCTTCCGGCTGAGCCTCAGCGCCAAAACGGTTGAGACGCATCGTTCCCAACTGATGGAGCGGCTGGAGATCCGTGATGTCGCCGGTCTCGTCCGGTTTGCGATCCAGGTCGGATTGGTCCATCCCTCCTCATAAAGCACAACGGTTTCCGTTCACGACGCTGGTACTGGGAAAGATGTCCTATCAGGAATTTCCCCACTGGGTAGGGAGCGATGCCTCTGGTAAGACTATCTACCTGACGGGCGATCGCCTACTGATGTTTCATACGAGGGCGTGATGGTTGTCATTGGACTCTTGGTGAAGGGGCCTCAAGGGGAAGAGTATTTGGTGACCGGTGAGTCCGAGGTTGGAGATGGTCTCAAGCCGTTTCGGATTTTTCGGCGCGAGCCGCAAGGATGGGTAATGACCAATCTGTCGACGGACGAGCAGGCCCGCTTGCGCGCGGAGGCAATGATCGGGATCTATAAGATGGCAAGACAGTTTGGTGTCGGAGTTCCCTGGCCGACCCAGGGGCTCAATCAAGATGCTCCAGGACAATAACCACCGCCTAGAGGGAGGCCCGATCCGGGTGCTGGTGATCGACGACCATCAGGTCCTTCTCCGCGCTTTGGAGGACTGGTTGAGCGGGGTGCCGCTGGTCAAGGTGGTCGGGATTTTCGGATCGGCCAGAGAGGCTCTCATCTACCTCTCTGAACGGCGACCCGATCTGGTGTTGATGGATGCCAATATGCCCGATATGGGTGGCCTCGAAGCAGTCGAACCGATCAAACAATGGGATCCGTCCGTTCGAGTAGTCATCATGTCCTTCGACGAAATCCATCTCGCCATTGCGCGAAGGATGCCGGCGGTCGATAAGGCTATTGATAAGCACCATCTGCGAGCGCAGTTTCCTCTGCTGATTCAGGAGATCGCTCGTACCAGACCCTCCATCTGAGACGCCATTTCCCCTCCTCTGGGCGTGATTCTCTCCTCGCCCTCCTGATGTGGATTGCAGTATGATGCCCCTCTCACGGAGGAGGCCGCATGCTCGAACAACGCATCGACGAAGTGACCAAAGCCAATCAAGCCTTTTACGAGGCCTTCGGGAGCCTCGATATCGCCAAGATGGATCGCATCTGGGCTCACCAGGAATATGTCACCTGCATTCATCCCGGCTGGACACTCCGGTCAGACTGGCCCGAAGTGCGCGACTCCTGGGTACTGATTTTTAACAATACGTTCTCCATGCAATTTGAATTGTCCGAGGTCATGATCCAGGTCGCGGGCGACATGGCCTGGGTGATCTGTGTCGAAAGCATCACCAGCCAGCAATCCGACGAGCCGCAAGAGGCTAAGGTGCTCGCGACAAACCTCTTCGAACGCATCGGCGACGAGTGGCTCATGATTCATCATCATGGGTCGGCGGTGATGGGGTAGAGAGGGGGCGGGTCGTTATGTGGTTTTCTATGCTCGCTGAGCGCGCACGCAAGAATTTATTGAGAGCCTAAAATGTGGGCGGTGCTCGCTCAATGCGCGCAGGAGAAAATCACACAACGACCCGCTTGAGAGTAATGGTGAAGAAGGAGAGGAAGAACTCACTACGAACATCTTCGAGCAGAGAGGGGTGAATGGTTGATGATTCATCATCACGTAATAGATTGGATCTGGTAGGGGCAAGTTAGAGCAAGGGGTACGAGTATGTGGTCATTCCAGAGCCGTGCAAAAATCATCATGGCTTGTCTAGTTGTCTTGCTTGGTAATGCAATTGGGGCATGTTCCACCATTCCTGAGCCGATCGAGGAAAATGTTGCCTATCCACACACATTCTCCGATGTGCGCTACCTCGCAGAGTATGGCGGACTGCTTTTTGCTCCGGAAGCTGATTTATCTGTAGATCTGTCCAGGCTTATCTATACGAACGGAAAGGATGTGATCGTCGAGATATTAATCGAGGACATTGAGGAGATTTTGTACAAGAAATTCTTTGTGACAGATCCCAATAACTACGTTGTTATTTCGTATCGGAGCGGAACTTCAAGCAGGAAGGCGTTATTCACTGCGTTCAGATATGGTGGATGGGTTGGAGGGAGTTCTGAGATTTATCGAGTCATTCTTTATGCATATACACAGTATAAGGCAAGAGGTGCTGGCATCGGGTCCTAAGTTGAGCTGTATTGGGGGCTCAGGTCTTTGGGGAGTTGGACGGGACTTCGTCGATTTGGATGGTCTTCTGCCATTCGGCGGAGACTGTGTCGCGCTCTTCCATCGTCATGGCGGCATACTTCAGGAACATTTGCGGGCCGC
>JACOEJ010000085.1:6389-12726 GCA_024998645.1 Nitrospira sp. | reverse complement strand
CTCACCGGATGGATTTTTCGCTGGCAGGCACGCGGGAAGTCGTTCGAGCCGTTCCTGAAGTTCCTGGGACGCACGCAAGGCCTGTGGGATCGACCGGCTATCCGGCGCGTCATGGAGTGGGGCGCCGCGTTGGTCCTCAAGGCTCTTGCGCCGACGGCCCGGTTGCCACAAGAGCTGGTCTTGCCGCGCATTGCTCCCAGACAACTGCGGGAGCGGCACGCGGCATTGATTCCTCAGCCTGGCGTGCAGCCTGCGCCGGGCAGTGTCGCCTATTTCCACGGCTGCGCCGCGAATTACTTTGATGATGGAGTCGGAGACGCCGTCATCGGGGTGTTGCGGAAGCACGGGGTCGAGCCGGCCTTGCCGCCGCAGCGTTGTTCCGGCACGCCGATCCAAACCTATGGGCATCAGGATTTGGCAAGAGAAGGCGCGCAGTTCAATATGCAATCCTTTGCGGCCTACGAGACTGTCGTGACCGGTTGCGCATCTTGTACGCTGATGCTGAAGGACTATCCTGCACTGTTCCCGGAAGGCGATGAGCGGCGCCAGGCGGAGAGTCTGGCGAAGAAGGTTGTCCATATCGCCGAATTCGTCACGCGATCGCCGCAGCAGCCGCCGATGGCGCAGACTGCTGCGCGCACCAAGTGTGTCACGTACCATTCCTCTTGCCATTTGCGGGCCGCGGGTGTGACCAAAGAGCCCCGCAAGATTCTGGCTTCGTTGCCGGGCCTGAACTATGCCGAGATGCCGGATGCGGATCGCTGCGCCGGCGGAGCAGGGACGTTCATTGTGAAGGATTACGACACCTCACAGAAAATCATGGAGCGCAAGACTCGGGCAGTCGAGCAGGTCGGGGCCGATGTCGTCGCGACCAGTTGTCCCGCCTGCATGATCCAGCTCAAGAATGGATTGCGGGAGCGGGTCGAAGTGAAGCACGTAGCGCAGTTGCTGAACGAGGCTTACGAGGCAGCGGAGCAGCACAAAGGAACCTCTCTTTCATGAAGTTGCGAAAAGCTGATTGGTGGTTCGTCCTCTTCGCCGTCGCGGTGGTCGTGGGGGTGTCGCTGCTGCCAACGCCGAAAGACCGGAATCCGGTCATTCCCAAGAATGCGGAGCATCAGGCCATTTCAACTGAAAAGGACTGTATCGTCTGCCATCAGGCCGGCGCCGCTAAGCCGTTGCCTGATCGCCATCCTCGGCGGCAGGATTGCTTCCGCTGTCACGCCCGGTGAGATGAAGGAATGCGCAGAGGGCACCGGGGTGCATACCGAAAAGTCGGCAGCGGGTTTGTGCTATACCATAGGCGTAGCGTGTGTCAGGCAAAGGACGAGGAATTATGGTCACCGTGTTGGTATTTGGCAGAGTCATTCAAGAAGCGACAGGGGAAAACGAATTCTCTATCGAGTCGGCGGAGCCGACGACGGTGAGGAAGCTGATCGAGGCGAACGTCGAGTCCCTTGGTCCGCTCCTTCGATTTATCGACAGCCGGGAAGCCTTGATTTCCGTGAATAAGAAAGTGGGCACAGAAGATACGGTAGTGAAGGACGGCGACACGGTGAAAGTGTCTTTTCAGTCCCGCATGTCGTACGACGGGACAAGAGATATTCCAACGTAGCGGGTTCTTCGCAGCGTTCGTCCGTTTACCGGTTACAGCCATTCGCTGAAAGGATAGGGGAATGACAAAGACGTCGTGCATGATCGGGATGATGTTAAGCGTTGTGTTGATTGCCGGAAACGGGCTGGCAGCGGAGCCGGCCGATATCGAAAAGTTTGTAAAGGCGCGCATTGAGATCGGCGAGATGATGACGAACTATTTTCAGGGCGGAGAGCAGTACGGCCAAGGGCAGCGGCCATCCCCTGAACAAATGAAAGAAATGGGCGCCGATATCAATACGAAACTCAGTGCGCTGTTATCGAAGCATGGTCTGACGATCGAGGACTATCGCGGGCGCAGCAAGGACGTCTTTGCCGATGAACCGGGAGTAAAGAATTTTCTCGCGGCGCATCCCGACCTGAAGACCAGGTATGAGGCGCTTCCCCTGGACCGGATGGGCCGCGGCGGCAGCACGGGGCGCGGGTACTGACGGGCGATTGCAACGGCGCTCGCTCGGTATGTGTTCGCGGACCGCTCTTACGAGGGTTGCGGGTACAATGCGGTTCTTGCCTCCGTGATCGGGATTTCACGCCAGTCACCGGGTGACAGATCGCCTATCTCGAAGGGCCCGTATTGAATGCGCCGCAGCCGGATCACTTCGTGACCGAGCGCTTTGAAGAGCCGCCTGATCTCCCGATTTTTTCCTTCTGTCAGCGTCACGTCGAGATGGGATTCCCGTCCGGATCGTTTCTGAATCGTGACGCTCTCGCAATGCAACAGATCCCCTTCATCCGTAAGACCCGCGAGGCTGTCCAGGCGGGTCTCTTCCGTGACCTCCCCGCGTACGGTGACCAGGTATCGGCGGGGCACCTTGTTCGTCGGATCGGTGAGATAGCTGGAGAGAGCCGTGTCGTTGGTGAGCAAGAGGAGCCCGCTGGTGGCTTGATCCAGCCGCCCGACCGCATGGAGTGTCTGCAATTCCTCGGGAAGCACATCGAAAATAGTCTTTCGGCCTTTCTCATCCTGGCGCGTCGTCACCACGCTTTTAGGTTTGTGAAAGAGCACGAACCGTTGTGTGCTTGGCTGAATGGGTTGCTCGTCGAGCGAGACGCTGTCGCCCGGCCAGGCGACCCAGGCTTCTGCGGACCGTACGACGTGATCATTAACGCGGACCCGCCCGGCATGAATCCATTCCTGCGCGATGCTCCGGCTGGCGAGGCCCAGTTTCGAGAGCAGGCGGTCCAGCGTGACCCGCTTGGGTTCACCAGTCTCGGGACGCCCGGGCGTGTGCGGCGGTATCCGGGAGGGTGGCGATTGAGCCGGACGGCCCGGCCGTACTGGTTTTGTGCTCATGCGTCGTGAGCTCACGGCGAATCGGTTGGGTGGTTGGTCTCTTGTCGCATACCCGATGTGCCTACCGTAGCTGGTTTTCTTCGTTGCGTAAAGCGTGAAGCTGCCGGGGGAAGAGGCCGCAGTGATCTCGTTGCACCGGCGCGGCTTGAAATCCTTTGGGGAAACCGGATTTCAAGCCCGGCGCGCGAGACTCTTTCAAAACGCGGTGCGTCGTTGTATTCTGCGGCGGCACCGGGTGCCGAGCGTTCATGATGCGTGACAGACTCTCCGGAGCCGGTGGCGCATCGTGAACAAGCGTATGATTCCGGGGTCGTTGTTAATCGCTCGCGGGTAGGAATGTCTTCTCTTCTTGTCCGGCTCGCTCAGGGAAATCTCTGGCACTTTGTCTGGGTGGCCGTCGTGCTGTCGTGCCTCCTGAGTCTCTGCTTCAGCCTGCTCATTCATGGACAAATCACCTGGGATTATCCCTTCACGGCGGGATTGATCTCGCTCGTCGTCGCCTCGATGGTGGTCTCGCTGATCAAGCGCGTGCGCGCGCTGGAGCAGGCGCTGGCGGAAGCGTCGCTCGGCCATGCCCAGGATCGCATGGCGCGGGATCAGGCCGAGGGCGCCTGGCGGGACAGTGAAGAGCGGTTCCGCAGCTTTATGGACCATAGCCCGGCCATCGCATGGATGAAGGACGAGCGCGGGCGCCATGTATATGTGAATCATGTCTTCGAACGCCGGTTCCGGGTGACGGAGGCGCAATGGCAGGGAAAAACGGATTTCGAGTTGTTTCCCCAGGAAATAGCCCTGACATTCCAGGAGCACGATCACCTCATTCTCGCCGACGGGACGCCGCGGGAGTTCATGGAAGTCGCGCCGGATCCCGACGGGACGCTGCGCGACTGGTGGTCATTCAAGTTCCCCTTCCGCGATCGTGCCGGACAACGGTATGTCGGTGGAGTCGCGATTGATCTGACGGACCGGAGACAGGCGGAAGCGGCATTGAAGGCGAGCGAAGAGCGGTTACAGCTCGCGCTCGGGGCAGCGCAACTGGGGATATGGGACTGGGACATCATCACCAATGCCGTGCAATGGTCGGAGAACGTGCACGCGGTATTCGGATTGTCCCGCGAGGCGTTTGCCGGGACCTATGAGGCCTATTTGAGTCTGATCCATCCGCAGGACCGCGAGCGGCTCCTCCAGGCGATCCGCCGTTCCTTGGAAGGGCGTGAGGACTACCGGGTTGAACATCGGATTCTTCGGCCGGACGGGAGCATCACCTGGGTGGCTTGTCGCGGAGACGTGCTGCGCAATGCCGAGGGCAGCCCCGTTCGCATGTTGGGCACGGTGATGGATATCACGGCCCGCAAAGAAGTGGAATTGAAGCTCTCGGGGAGTGAAGCGCAGCTGCGGGCCATTCTGGATCATAGCCCCGCGTTGATTTTTCTCAAGGATCCTTCCGGACGCTATCTCGACTGCAACCGGCAGTTTGAACGGACGTTCCATCTTACGCGCGAGACGATTCTCGGTAAGACGGACGCCGAGTTGTTTGCCGCTCCGCAGGCGGCGGCCTTTCGGGCGAACGATCTCCTGGTGCTCGAAGCGACGCGTCCCCTCCAGTTCGAGGAAGTGGCCCTCCATGACGATGGGCCGCACACGAGCATTGTCTTTAAGTTTCCGCTGGTCAATGCAGATGGCCTGCCCTACGCGGTCGGCGGGGTCGCCACGGACATCACCGACCGGAAACGGACGGAAGCGGCGTTGGCCATGGCCCGGGATCAGGCGATGGAAGCGGCGCGACTGAAGTCGGAGTTCCTGGCGACGATGAGTCATGAAATCCGGACCCCGATGAACGGCGTGATCGGCATGACGGGGCTGCTGCTGGATACGGCGCTGACGCCGGAACAGCAGGAGTATACAGAGACGGTCCGGAAGTGCGGCGACCACCTGCTGACGATCATCAACGACATTCTCGACTTCTCACGAATTGAAGCCGGACGAATGACCCTGGACAGCCTCGACTTCGATCTCCGGATCGCGATCGAGGATACGCTGGACGTCGTTGCGACCCAGGCCCAGGCCAAGCAGCTGGAATTGGTCGGACTCATCGATGCGGCGGTCCCATCGGCCGTGTGCGGGGACCCCGGGCGCTTGCGGCAGATTCTCACCAACTTATTGGGAAATGCGATCAAGTTTACCGACCGCGGAGAAGTGGTGCTCCGTGTCACGGTTGTAAAGGACGCGGCCGACCATGTCATGGTGCGCGGCGAAGTGGCGGACACGGGGATCGGAATCAGCCCGGAGGATCAGTCGCGCCTGTTCCGGACGTTCAGCCAGGTCGACAGTTCGAATACGCGACGCTATGGCGGCACGGGGCTGGGATTGGCAATCTCCAAGCGCCTGACAGAACTCATGGGCGGAGAAATCGGTGTGACCAGCACTCCCGGAGAAGGGAGCCGCTTCTGGTTCACGGTTCGCCTGGCGAAGCGCTCGACGGGCGTCAAGAATGAGGAACCGCCCTCCACGCTCGAGGGGCGGCGGGTCTGCCTGGTCGGAAAGCCGGGATCGAGTCAGGCGCTGCTGGAAGGGTCGCTCGCCGCATGGGGAATGCAAGTCGCCTGTGTGCAGGATGGTTCGGCTGCGCTGGCTCTTCTCCGCGCAGCCTCGGCGGAGAACCGCCCGTTCGATATCCTCATACTTGACAGCCCGCTGTCGGGATTCGATGACACCGGCCTGACACTGACGCTGAAGGCCGATTCCGTTCTCCAACGGACCCCGGTAGTTCTGGTCACCTCGTTCGGCCGGCGGGGCGATGCGAAAGCCGCTCATGAGGCCGGTGTAGCCGCGTATCTGACCAGACCGATCCATCAGTCCGCTCTCAGGCGCTGTCTCACCACGGTGCTGGAGGCAGCCGGCAGTCCGGAGGCCGGGAACACCGGCTTGTTGCGCCCGCTCATTACGCGGTACAGCCTCCAGGAACAGATCCCTCGCGAACGCCCGCGCCTGCTGGTGGTGGACGATCATGAACTCAATCAGGTCGTCGCGGTCGCTCTACTGGAACGACTGGGTTGTCGTGTCGATGTGGCCGGGAGCGGCCAGGCGGCTGTGGCGGCAGTCCGGGAGACGCCGTACGATCTGCTGTTCATGGATTGCGACATGCCTGGTATGGACGGGTACCAGACGACCGCCGCGATCCGTAAACAGGAAGGACAGGCACAGCGGGTGCCGATCATCGCGCTGACCGGCCATGCTCAGCCGGGCGATCGTGAGCGCTGTCTCGCCGCCGGGATGGACGACTACCTCACCAAACCTCTGCAATATGACCGGCTCGACGAGTTGCTTCGTCGATGGGTCACGCGGGCCGCTGACCCCGATCATTGATCCGGGGCTTCCTCGTCTCACGTC
>JACOEJ010000085.1:0-6289 GCA_024998645.1 Nitrospira sp. | reverse complement strand
CCCGTTGACCGGGCGCTGTAGAACGAGATATTGCCCGGCGACCAATGATCCTTCCTGGAAATCGTAGCCTTCCAACACGCCATGGTCCGCGAAGTATTTAGCCACGACGAGGGTTTCCCGCTCATTCCGCTCAATGTCTCCGGTCACCTGGTCACGAATCGCCTCCGGGCTTGAGCCCCGATACGTCTGCAACCTGTTCAGAAAGACGGCGATGCGCTGCGTGAGTTCCGCTTGTGCAACGACCGGATCGATGTCATCGAAAGGTACGTCGAAGGTCGGCGGTGGCAGCGGCGCACCGGACTCAGCCCGGAGCGATGTCGGGACGATTGAGAAGACGGCCATGAAGAGCAACATGAGCATTCTGCACATGGCGCTCACTATACGAGAAGCCGGTTTGATGGGTCTATCCCACGAACGATGGGAATCAGTGCGCGCGCCGTTTGGCCTTCGCCGTCGGCGGGGCGGTGAGGGGGTTGTCGGGCCAGGGATGTTTCGGATAGCGGCCGCGGAGTTCTTTCCGGACGTCTTGATAGGCGTTGGCCCAGAAACTGGCCAGATCTTTCGTGACCTGGACCGGGCGCTTCGCCGGTGAGAGGAGGTGCAGCATGACGGGAATTTTTCCTCCTGCCACGCGGGGAGTGTCCTGACAGCCGAAGAGTTCTTGCAATCGCACGGCCAGCACGGGGATCTCCGCACTCTCATAGTCCACTCGAATATTCGAGCCGCTCGGAACCGTCAGGTGCGTCGGTGCGAGGCGGTCGAGTTGCCGTTGAAGATCCCAATTCAGCAGCGCGTGGAGCGGTTGATCGAGCGGCATCCGCTTCACGCGATCCAGCGTTGTGATGCTTTGCAGATAAGGGCCCAGCCATTGGTCCAGCGTCTGCAACAAGTGCTCATCGGACAGATCCGGCCATAGAGAATCGGGGCCGTCAGTCCGTCTGAGGAACTGTACGCGCGCCTGCCATTGCCGTAGTTCAGCGGTCCAGGCGAGGCTGTTCAATCCAGCCTGGCGCACCCCTTGGAGCAAGGCGGTTGCGATCAGAGCGGGATCGGGTTTAGAGAGGTTCTGCTGCGAGAGAATCAGTCCGCCTAATCGCCGTTGGCGCAGCGCCTGGACCGCTTGCGTCTTCTCATCCCAGCTGACCGCTTCTGTTGCGATAATCTGGTCTGCATAGAGACTCTCGATCTCTGCCTGCGAAACAGGCGCAGCCAGCTCAATCTTGGCCCATTGCGCGCCGCCGTCCAGTTCAGCAATGGCGAGATAGGGTTCCGATCCAAGATGATCGGGGGTGGTGAAGAGAGCTCCGCGCCCGTTGGCCAGCACATAGCGCGCGTCGTTGCCGCTCTGCCGCTGTGCAATCCGATCGGGATAAGCGAGGGCGAGCAGGATGCCGGCGCCCTGTTGATCCCGGCCGGTCTGCGGGGATGCTTTGGCTGACCGGCGTCCGAGTTGTCGCCGCCACACCTCTGCCGTGCCGGTCACGCGATGATAGACCCCGCGATCGACGGTAGCGCCAGCTGTATGGTCATGCTGTCCGTGCAGGACATCGAGTCTGGTGCGTATGTCGGCCTGCTGTCGTCCCGCCGGTCCCCGAAGCAGGTCGCGCTCGCCCAGCAGGGCTGCCAGGTCGCAGGCCAGGTCCGTGAGCCCCAACGGCCCGGCTTGCAGCAACATGTGGGAAAGGCGGGGATGCAGTGCCAGCTCGGCCATCCGGGTGCCATGGGCTGTGATGTGTCCCGATGGATCCAATGCTCCCAACCGGATCAGAAGATCCGCTGCCTGTGAGACCGATCCGGTAGGTGGAGCGGTAAGCCATGAGAGTTCAGCCGGGTCGGTGGTTCCCCAGAGGGCCAACTCCAGGACGAGCGATGTCAGATCGGCATCCAGGACCTCCGGAGGTCGACGGGCGGCCAGCGAGGCCTGTTCCCGCTCAGTCCAGAGCCGGTAGCAGACGCCCGGTTCCAATCGTCCGGCCCGTCCGCGCCGTTGTTCGGCGGAGTCTTGTGTGACGCGAATCGTGTCCAACCGCGTGAGCCCGGATCGTGGATCGAAGCGCGGCACGCGTAACAGGCCCGCATCAATGACGATCCGAACCCCGTCGATCGTCAAGCTGGTTTCGGCGATCGAGGTGGCCAGCACGATTTTCCTCGTGCCGGGTTGAGGAGGAGCGATGGCGGCATCTTGCGCATCCTGGGGAAGTTCGCCATGGAGGGGCGCGATATGAACGGTCGACTCCAGGTTCGCATCGAGCAGCTGACGCTCGACGCGACGAATTTCGGCCATGCCGGGCAGGAAGACGAGCAGACTGCCCTGATCCCGTGCCAGCGCGCGGCGGATAATCTTCGTGACCGCGGTATCGAGATGACCGGTGATCGGTTCATCCAGATACCTGGTCTCGACTGGAAACATCCGCCCTTCGCAGGTGATGACCGGTGCGCCGCCCAGGAGTTGACTGACCGGTCCGCAATCCAGTGTGGCCGACATGATGAGCAGGCGCAGGTCAGGACGGAAGAGCCGCTGTGATTCGAGGCAGAGAGCCAGGCCGGTGTCAGCCTGAAGACTGCGTTCATGAAACTCGTCAAAGAGGACGGCTCCATAGTTGCTGAGCGAGGGATCCTGTTGGAGCAATCGGGTCAGAATTCCTTCCGTCACAACTTCAATACGGGTCGTGGGACCGATCTTCGTATCGAGGCGCATGCGATAACCGACGGTCTCGCCGGGACGCTCACGGAGCGTGCTCGCCATACGATGGGCGGCGGCCCGGGCGGCCAGGCGTCTGGGCTCCAGCATGAGGACCTTCTTGCCTTGGAGCCAGGGAGCGTCCAGGAGGGCCAACGGCACGCGGGTGGTCTTGCCGGCTCCCGGTGGGGCGGTCAGGAGCCCGTTGGGGGACCGAATGAGCGCATGGCAGAGGTCCGAAAGGACATCTTCTATTGGGAGCCGAGACATGATAGGGTGCAACCTCACGTGGAGCAGACTGTAACAGACCGCGTGGGGAAGCACGAGAGGATCGAGGAGATGGCGGGCTATCAGTGGACTCTCGACAAGCCGAGAGTGGCTGGATGGTATTGGTTTCGGGGAGCGGCGCACGAAGCCGACCCGTTTATCGTGGAAGTGGACCAGGTCGGACAGTTTCAGTGGCCTGATGGCGGGTATCAGGAAGTGGCGCTGGCCAAAGGGGAATGGGCCGGACCGATTCAACTGCCTGAAGACGATTAGCCGTTTATCCTCCTGTCCGTTGTTCGTTGTCCCCTGCGAAAGAGACCGTTCCGCATCTTGTCGCTGGTAGGCGGCCCACGTATGCTGCCGCTTGAGCACGCAGGCCTCGGTCTGTTGCATTAAGCGAGTCAGGTGCCGGGTCGGTCGTGCACGCGGTTGTCGATGAATGCGGAACCGGTCGGCCGTGCGATCCGTTCAACGGTCTCTCATTCAGCATCGTGTACTCGGTTGAGGAAACTGCGTTCGGCGTATGCCGGCGCGTGGGTATTGGCATTCAGCTCAGGAGGAGTCGATGGGGCGTTCGGGTATGGATCCAATTCAGCGATTGATGGGTTTGATGTTCAAGGCGCATCCTTGGCACGGCGTATCGATCGGAGAGCAGGCGCCGGATGTGGTGACGACCTATATTGAAATCGTGCCGACCGACACCGTGAAATACGAAGTCGATAAAGACAGCGGATTTTTAAAGGTGGATCGTCCGCAACGCTTTTCGAATGTCTGCCCCGTCTATTACGGACTCATTCCGCAAACCTATTGCGGAGAAAAAGTGGCCGGCCTGTTCGGGAAGCGGGCCAAACGGAAAAATATGGTCGGCGACGGCGATCCGCTGGATATTTGTGTCCTCACAGAAAAGACGATCGCCCATAGCGATATTCTGCTCACGGCCATTCCCATCGGGGGATTCAGCATGGCCGACGGCGGGGAAGCCGACGACAAGATCATCGCGGTGATGAAGGACGACGCGGCCTACGGCGATTTCAAAGATATCGGCGACTGTCCGATCTCGGTGATCGACCGGCTGCAACATTACTTCCTGACCTACAAGATGGCGCCGGGTTCGGTGCAGCATAAAGTTGAGATTACGAGCGTGTACGGGCGCGAAGAAGCGATGAAAGTCATTCACGCCAGTCATGCTGATTATCGTAAGAAGTTTCCTGAGCTTGAGTCGCTGTGGCCCAAGCACATGTCGGTCTAACACCAGAAAGGTGCCGCCTAGGCTGTATGAAATCCGATCACACTGAGCCGTCCACCGCCCCCTCCGTTCATGGCTTTTCTCCCGGCTTTGCCGCACTCGGCCTCGAAGGCTCGTTGCTGGCGACGCTGGACACGCTGGGATATGAAGAGCCCACGCCGATTCAGCGGGAATCGATCCCTCCGCTGTTGGCAGGCCGCGATCTGTTGGGGCAGGCGGCCACCGGGACCGGAAAGACCGCCTCATTCGCCTTGCCGATGCTTCAGCGGCTGGCGCATGGGGCGAAGCAGCGCCCTGCGGCCCTGATCCTGGTGCCGACGCGTGAGTTGGCGATTCAGGTCGGCGAAGCGGTGCAGCGGTATGGCAAGGAGCTGCGGATCTCGGTGTTGGCGGTCTACGGCGGTCAGGCGATCGGGCCGCAACTCTATGCGCTGAAACGCGGTGTGGATGTGGTTGTGGCCACCCCCGGCCGGGCGCTCGACCACATTCGACGGAACACGCTGCAGCTGAAGCATGTGCAGATGGTAGTGCTGGACGAAGCGGATGAAATGCTGGACATGGGCTTTGCCGACGATCTGGAGGCGATTCTGACACAGACGCCCGCAGATCGGCAGACGGCCCTGTTCTCAGCCACGATGCCGCCGCGCATCGCGTCGATTGCCCATCGTCATTTGAAGAATCCGGTCGAGATCAAGATCGCCAAAGAATTGGTCAAAGCCGGAGCGGCGCCGCGTGTGCTGCAAACGGCGTATGTGGTGAATCGTCCTTACAAAGTGGCGGCACTGATACGGGTGCTGGATCTGGCCGCTCCGAAATCGGCGCTGGTCTTCTGCCGGACCCGGTTGGAGGTCGATGAATTGACGGCCGGCCTGGCGGGACGGGATTATCGCGCGGAAGCCATTCATGGCGGCATGAGCCAGCCACAACGGGATCGCGTCATGACCGCGTTTAAGTCCGGGCAAACGCAAATTCTGGTGGCCACGGATGTCGCGGCGCGTGGCTTGGATATTCCGAGCGTCTCGCACGTGGTGAATTACGATTTGCCGTCTTCTCCCGAAGTGTACGTGCATCGGATCGGTCGTACGGGGAGGGCCGGTCGTGAAGGGGAGGCGATTACCATCGTCGAACCGCGCGAACACCGGTTGCTTCGGAATATCGAACAGTTGACCAAAGCGAAAATTATTGTCGCCCAAGTGCCGAGTGTTGCCGATCTGCGGACCAAGCGGATCGAGCGGACTTTGACGTCGATTCGAGAGCTGC
This sequence comes from Nitrospira sp., assembly GCA_024998645.1. Classification (GTDB taxonomy): domain Bacteria; phylum Nitrospirota; class Nitrospiria; order Nitrospirales; family Nitrospiraceae; genus Nitrospira_D. The sequence goes on along the minus strand of JACOEJ010000085.1, from coordinate 836 downwards.
TGGCCGCAGGCGATGTGGAACATTTCCGTTCGGTCGTCACGGTACTGGCCAAAGATTTTGAATTGGTCGACGTCGCGGCGGCAGCGGTAAAGCTGGCGCATCAGGCGCAGGGCGGAGACGTTGAAGAGCAGGAGATTCCTTCCGTGCAAGCCAGAGTGCCGGACTATTCCCGTCCGGACTATGCTCGTCCGGGGATGCGGCGCCCGTCGCCGATGTCCGGAGAGATGTCGCGGGGAATCCGTCCAAGAGAGGCACAGGGGCGGCCGAGTGCGAGACCGACTGCCGGTCGGACGCCGAACTCCGCACGGATTTATATCGGGGCCGGCCGTGCCGCAGGCATCCGACCGGGCGATTTGGTGGGCGCAATTGCGAACGAAGCCAAGCTGGGGTCCGCTCAGATCGGTGGCGTCGAAATCGAAGAACGTTTTTCGCTCGTGGAGGTTCCGGAATCCATGGCGCGCGACGTGATCGAAGCGTTGGGCCGCACCAGGATTAAGGGGCAGAAAGTCACGGTCAGACTGTTTCGCGACTAGCAGTCTGTTGATAAAGGCCGCCAGCGGCGTTCTCGCCTCGACAGCATCCTCAACGTAGCCCAGAGGCTACGCCTCCGGTGCTGTCCTCGTCTGCCGGCCTTGCTGAACGGCCTTTCTGAACAGCCTGTCATGATTCTCAAAAAGTCTGCGACGGCTCCCCTCAAAAGGAGGGGGTAGAGTTTATCGATCTGTCCATGTGGTCCCCTCTTTCGGGGACTACCGCGTCGCCGACAAGTAAGATAGGGTACGTCTCAACAGGAGGCGTTCCCTATGACAGACCTTGAAGAAGCCAGCTTTGTAATG
>JACOEJ010000084.1 GCA_024998645.1 Nitrospira sp. | reverse complement strand
CTTCATCCGTGGAGATGAAGTGACTGGTCTGCGCACACGCATGCTTGAAGTTCCGGTCGGGAGCGGGAATTACAAGGTGTGGCGGTTGGGTGACCCGATACACTCGACGCCAACCGTCGTCGGCGCACCGAAGGCTCGATACGATCTGACCTATGGGGATAGCACGTACAATACCTTCTACCAGCAGTACCGCAATCGCCGTCAGATGATCTATGTCGGCGCGAATGACGGGATGCTCCACGCCTTCAATGGCGGCTACTACCACAAGGGCGATAATGCAGTGACTGCCGGGGTCACGGAGCACGGGTGGTACACGAAGAATCCAACCGACAATTCGAGTGGTCCCAATCTGGGGTCAGAGCTATGGTCATTTATTCCTCAGGAGCTGCTCCCGCAGCTGCAGTGGCTCGCCCGGACCGATTATACGCATGTGTATTATGTCGATCTGAAGCCCACGATCACGGAGGCGCGTGTTTTCACCCCCGATGCGGACCATCCGGGCGGGTGGGGCACGATCCTCATCGGCGGATTCCGCATGGGCGGCAGTTGTGGCCAATGTATCGCAGGAGCCGGGGCTCCGCCGATGACGACCGCAATCGGCGGTGTGTCGAGGACTTTCTACAGTGCCTACTTTGTGCTCGACGTGACGAATCCGGAAAATCCGGCAGGGCCCAAGCTGCTGTGGTCGTTTACCGACAGCGGGTTGGGACTCACAACGAGTTATCCGACAGTGGTGAGGATGAACCCTGACACAGATGCCTCAACGTCGACGGTCAATGAAAAGTGGTTTGCGGTGTTTGGTTCCGGGCCGAATGGCTATCAGGCAGACTTGCCCGCTGCGCCTGCTCAGTCGTCCAGTCTCTATGTGGTGGATCTGAAATCCGGGCCTAAGGTTGCGGGTGGAGGCAGTTTGACCACCATGCCTGTGGGAACCTTCCAAGCCTTTATGGGGCATCTTGTCAGCCTGGACAAGGATCTCGATTGGCGGACCGATGTCGCCTATGTGGGCCGAACGATCAACGACGGATCGCTTCCATATCGAGGGAAGATGTATCGATTGACGATGAAATGCCCTGGAGCCCCCTGCACTGCTGCGACATGGGGTATCGCCAGTGGAGGGAACCGGGTGCCAACCGAGGTTATCGATACCTTCTTTGATACACCATCGTCTACGACCTTTGAGGTCGGGCCGATCGCAGCAGCCCCGGCGATCACGATCGACGATACGAATAAGGTCTGGGTGTTCTTTGGCACAGGGCGCTACTTTAGCAATGCCGACAAAGTGGATAGCAGTATCCAGCGGCTCTACGGGATCAAGGATTCCGTGATGAGCGGGGGCTGTACTGAAACCAGCATCACTAGTTGCTATAACAATGATCTCGTCAACGTGACGAATGCAGTGGTCTGTTTGGTGTGCAGTGGTGCGACAAATCAAGTCACGGATCCGACGAATGCGAGCGTGACCAGTGTGACCGGTTCGGGGACGACATCCATGATGGGGTTGGTCGCAAGTAAAGACGGGTGGCGGATTACCTTGCCAGGACCGGTGACCGTGGCGGGCGTCAACTATTCGGCCGAACGGTCAGTCGTCAATCCGACGTTAATCGCAGGGACGATTTTCTTGCCGACCTTTGTGCCGACGAATAACTTTTGTGCGTCGGACGGGGTCAGCTACCTTTATGTTTTATTCTACAAGACCGGGACGGCGGCCACCTATCCGGTCGTGGGAACCACGCCATCCGGCGCCAATACGAATATCACGACGAAAGTGGATCTTGGTGTCGGTCTGGCCTCCTCTGGTTCCATGCACGTGGGACAAGAGAATGGCGGAGGCAAGATTTGCAATCAGATGAGCGGCGGTAACGCGCTCTGTACCAATAGCGCGCTCAATGATTTCTACAGTAAGTTCGTTAGTTGGGTGCACCAACGAGACTGATGTCGCATGAGCGGCGGCGATGATCAACAACAGGTCCTTTACCGACTTATGATGCCCGAGAGAATGATCGATAAAAGCAAGATGATGGCTCATAGATCCTGCAGACAATTCCTGTTTGCTGCTGTGTTGGTGATTCTGGGAGGAACTGCCTGTACTGGCGGTACGGCTTCTGAACCAGTGAAAGGAGTTGGAGCTGCTGGAAACACGCCTCCCGTCATGGTGTTGGCTAAAATCCTCCAGAGCCCAATTCCTTTGACGGGACCGGTTGGAATCCAGGCTCTGGCGGAGGATTCTGAGCGAGAACCCATCACCTATTCCTATCAATGGTATGTAAATGATGCTCTGGTAGCCGGCCAAACGAATTCGACCTTTCCGGCCGAACTGTTGCGCCGTGGACAAATGATTTCTGCCGAGATTACACCGTCTGATGGAAAGCAGAAGGGAAAGTCGGTCCGAACCCCGGCGGCACAGGTCGGCAATACCGCTCCCCATATCACTGCAGTGACATTGGCTCCTCAGACGGTGCAGCCCGGAGGCAAGCTGATGGCAGAGGTGGCTGTGAACGATCCCGATCACGACCGGGTTGATTTAACCTATCGCTGGTTCCGGAATGATGCGATCGTTAAGGAGGGGGAAGAGGCTTTCTTTGACACGGCTGGATTGGCTCCGCGAGACAAAGTTGTGGTCGAAGTGACGGCGCGTGACTCTCAGGATTTGGGTAATATGGTGCGTTCCGATGTCGTGACACTGGGCAACAACTCCCCTAAGATTGTGTCGACTCCCCCTGCACCAGTGACGCCGGATCAATATGAATATGCCGTCAGAGCGACGGACTCCGACGGGGATCGCTTGACCTATGAATTGGAAACGGCTCCTGCCGGGATGACCATTGAGTCTGGTACCGGGCAGATTACTTGGATGATTCCGCCGGGCAACCGGGGCGTTTTTCACGTCAAGGTATTGGCAAAAGATGGCCAGGGTGGCACGGCCTATCAGGAATTTGACCTCGCATTTGGCGTCCGCCTCCCGGGTAAATCAGCAGGGGCATAGCTCTGCCTGCTCTGTTCCGTTCCCTACTTCTGCTTGTCTCGCCTTTTCTTCCTCTGCTAGAATCAACTCATCTGATGTTCTAGGAGGGAGATTACCCTGCATTCGTGCGTAAACTAAAACTACGAGAAGGTACGGACACTGCGGCCCTCTTCGGTCACCACGACCGGCACCTCAAACTTATTGAGGACGATCTCGGCGTGCGGCTGTCCGCACGCGGTGAAGAAGTCACCCTTGACGGTCTTCCCGATGCGACTCGTCAAGCCGAACGGATCCTCTTCGAACTCGCGAATCTCACCAATGAAGGACTGGTGCTTCAAGCTGACGATGTGACGCATGCGCTGACAGCGTTGCGCCAGACACCGGATGCCTCCATTAAAGAGGTGTTGAGCAACGCCACGACGATTGTGACGAAGAAGCGATTTGTCGGTCCGAAATCTCCCACACAGAAGTCCTACATTGAGGCGATCGAGAAGCACGACATTGTGATTGCGATCGGGCCTGCCGGTACGGGCAAGACCTATCTCGCGATGGCGATGGCGGTCAGTGCTTTGATGAAGAAGGAAGTGAGTCGTATCATTCTGGCGCGACCTGCGGTGGAAGCCGGCGAGAAGCTCGGCTTTCTCCCCGGCGATATGTTTGCGAAGGTGAATCCTTATCTGCGCCCGCTCTACGATGCGCTGTTCGACATGATGGATATGGAACGGGCCAATCGTATGATTGAACGCGGGGATATCGAGATCGCGCCGTTGGCATTTATGCGCGGACGTACCTTGAATGATTCGTTCGTTATTTTGGACGAAGCTCAGAATGCCACAGCTGAACAGATGAAAATGTTCCTCACCAGGTTGGGGTTTCATTCAAAGGTGGTGGTGACCGGAGATATTACGCAGATTGATCTGCCGTCCGAGCGGGTGTCCGGTCTCATCGAAGTGAAAGAAATCTTGCGCGATATCGAAGGGATTGCCTTCGTGTATTTCGATGAGAAGGATGTGGTTCGTCATCGGCTGGTGCAGGATATTGTCAGAGCCTACGATCGACATCAGTCTGCAACTGGTGGTGATCCCAGGCTATCCAAGGGGCCGTCCGCGCCGCAATCGTCGCCGTCCGGGTCCAACAAGTGGTCTTCCTCTGGCTCGCCGCCCCGAGGCTCCTCGGGCCAATCCCACTAGTTGCGCGAATTCTTCATGCCTATCTGTTGCTACTATTTCACGACGACATTCATGAAGAGCCTGCGCTAATGGCTGTCTATCTGCGTGTGCGCCTTATTCGGGTGGTGGTGCGCCAGGCCGCGTTGAGGCGCCTGGCAGAGCGTGTGCTTTCGGCCGTAGGAGAAGCCCAGTCTGAGCTGAGCATTGATCTGGTGGGTGACGGGCGGATGCGCGGGTTGAACCGCCAGTTTCGTAAGAAGGATCGAACCACCGATGTCCTGGCATTTGCCATGCGAGAGTCGGCCAGCCCGGTGTCGGCGCTCCTCGGCGATGTCGTGATCTCGGTGCCGACGGCGCAGCGGCAGGCGAAAGAAGGAGGGCGATCTCTCAGTGAGGAACTGACCTGGTTACTGGTTCATGGAGTGCTGCACCTCTGCGGCTACGATCATGAGCGGAGCGACGCGGAGGCGCGTCGCATGAAACGGCGGGAGCAAGCAGTGTTAAGAGGTCTGCGGCCGATTCCGACGTTAGCGACGGTGCCGCTGGTGAGTCGGATTCGCGCTAGAATAGCGAAAACGAGGAGAGGGTAGCGATGGGATGGTTTCAGCGGCTGAGCGACGGCCTCAGCAAGACGCGTCAGGTCGTTCGGCAATCACTGGAACGCGTTCTGGGGCGCACGCCCGATCCGGCGATGCTGGAGGAGCTGGAGGCTGCATTGCTCACGGCAGACTTGGGTGTGCGGGTGGTCGACCGGTTGATGACCCATGTGCGCGAACACGCCAGAGGGGCGGATGCCGCCAATCCTGAGGCGTTGCAGAATGTGTTGAGCCGGACCCTGTACGGTGTCTTGGCGCCGGTGCAAGGGGCATCGTTGGAACAGCTGATCGAGAAGGGGCCGAAGCCCTTTGTGGTGTTGATGGTCGGGGTGAATGGCGTCGGGAAAACGACGACCATTGCCAAGATGGCGCAACGGTTGGTGCAGGGTGGTCGCCGCCCTCTGCTTGTAGCCGGCGATACCTTTCGAGCGGCGGCAATCGATCAGCTGCAAGTGTGGGCGGATCGGGTCGGTGTGGACGTGATCCGGCATCGCCACGGGGCCGATCCGGCGGCAGTGGCATTCGACGGCATTGTGGCCGCCAAGGCGCGCGCGGTCGATGTGGTGCTCATTGATACGGCCGGCCGCCTGCATACGAAGTCTAATTTGATGGAGGAATTGCGAAAGATTGTTCGGGTAATCGGTCAGGCGCTGCCGGGGGCGCCGCATGAAATTCTATTGGTGTTAGACGCGACGGTCGGACAGAACGCGTTGGCGCAAGCGAGACAGTTCAAGGAAGTCGTCGGCGTCACCGGATTGGCGCTCACCAAACTCGATGGGACGGCGCGTGGTGGGATTGTGGTGGCTATTGCCGACGAACTGAAGCTTCCCGTCCGTTTAATCGGTGTGGGGGAGGCGGTCGAAGACCTGCAGGATTTCAATCAGGAAGCCTTCATTGCCGCGTTATTCGGCCAACCGGCCGCTCGGTCATAACCCGCCATTTTCTTTTCGCTCCGAACCCCCTGTGCTATGGTGGTGACGTATCTCTTTGGAGATTGTTGCCAATAGCATTCACCCGATTCAGAGGCAGGGGTTTCGAATGATCAAGATCTTAATCGTCGATGATGACCAGATGAACTGCGATCTCCTTCAGACCGTGTTCATGCGGCATGGGTATCAAGTGATCACCACGACCAGCGGCCGGGAAGGGCTGAATCTGTTTCGCAAGCATACCCCGCGCATTACGTTGCTCGATCTGCGTATGCCGGAGATGGACGGATTGACGGTCTTGAAAGAGATTCGGGCCATCGATCCCGAGGCGCCGGTCATTATTCTGGGGGGCGGAGCCACAGAAGTTCAGGAGAATCAGGCCCGTTCCTTGCGGGTCACCGACTTCATCCGGCGCGGGTTGTCGCTCGATATTCTGGTTGAAGCAGTGCATCGAGTGTCTCAGATGCCGGTCAAGGTCAATCCAACGCCAGTCTCCCAGATTCCCTCCTTCGCCGGGCAGGAGACCGCGGAATCAGTGTTGGTCGTCGATGACGATCCGCTTGTGCGCGATCTGCTCGTACAGTTCCTCAGCCTGCGCGGGTACCGGACGTTGGGTGTGAAGGATGGATATGAAGCGTTGCGGGTCGTCGCTGAAGCGGCGCCGGATCTGTTGTTGCTCGATATGGTGATGCCCGGGCTGTCCGGGATTGATGTCCTGAAAACACTCCGGGAAAAAGAGTATGCCGGCGGCGTGATCATCATGACCGGAAGTCACAACGAAGAGATGCTGGAGGAAGCCTGGTCATTGGGTCCGCAAGAAGTGCTGGGAAAGCCGATCGCGCTCGATCGTTTATTAACGGCCATCCAGCTTGTGCTCGTCTGTCGCGAGTGCTAAAACCCTTCCGATGCCAGTCGGAAGCTCGCGCCTCGGTTTCATCACTCGTCTCATCGGATTGTCGCTACTCCTGCCCCTGTCGCAGGGGCAGGCCGGCGATCTTCCTGCGTTTACCCCCGTCATCATTCGGCACGAACTGCACGCTAGCATCGACCCTGACCAGCATCAGCTGACCGTGATCGATCGGATGGTCGTGCGGGTCGGTGGTTCTCAGCCGCCGCTGGACTTCACCTTGGCCAAATCGTTGCGTCTCGAGACGGTTGCGCTTGTGACAAGGGTGGGGAACGAAGAGCGCCTGACACCCGTCCCGACGTCGCTGGGCGATGCGGCAATCGATTCCAATCTCCGCTCCCTCCTGGTCTCGCTGCCCGACCATCGACAAGAAGAGGTGACATTGGAATGGCGGTATCGCGGGGCCATCGACGATCCGCCGCGTGAACCACGGCACCTGCGATTCGTGACGCCGAGCGAGACGTCCGGGCATATCGGCCCGGAGGGAGTCTACTTGAGCAGCGAAACAGGCTGGTATCCCGATCTGTCCGGCTCGCTCGCATCTTATGCGTTGACGGTTGAGATGCCGAGTGGATGGACCACGGTGAGTCAGGGGTATGGAGGTACGGAGCAGAATTGCTTACGGCTTCGCTCAGATGGATCGTGCAGCCTGCAAACCTGGACGTCAGGTGTGACCGAAGCGCTTACTCTGGTGGCCAATCGATTCTCGGTCAAGACGCGGGATTGGAAGAGTGCAAACGGACAAGTGGTCCGCCTGGCCACCTACCTGTTTCCCGACGATGCAGCGCTGGCAGATGAATACCTTGATGCGACCGTAAAATATCTTGATGCCTATGTCCCGTTGCTGGGGCCGTTCCCCTTCGAGCAGTTTGCCGTGGTAGAAAACTTTTTCGCGAGTGGCTTGGGGATGCCGTCCTTTACTTTGCTGGGGAGCGGAAGCATCAAGCGCCACTACATTCAGCCCTACGCCTTAGGGCATGAAATCGTCCATTCCTGGATCGGCAATGCGGTATGGAATCGTCCCGGGAGCGGCAATTGGGTTGAAGGGCTGACCACATATCTGACGAATTATTACTGGCACGAGTTGATCCATGACGACCGGCAAGCACGTGAGCAGCGGCGATTGATGTTGCAAGGCTACAGTCTTCACGTGACCCCGCAGCTGGATTATCCCATCGCTGCGTTTCAGCGGAAGAGCGATGAAAAAGACAACGCCATCGGCTATCAAAAAACGGCGATGGTGTTTCATCAGCTTCGGTTGGAGATCGGCGACGAGGCATTCTGGCGCGGTGTGAAGCAGTTGGTTTCCGACCTGTCCGGCCGGCATGCCGACTGGCAGGACCTCGAGCGGATCTTTGCCCAGACCAGCGGACAGGACCTGCGGTGGTTCTTTGCGCAATGGATCGAGCGACCAGGCGCGCCCGCCGTCGCCATTGCCGAGGCGACGGCGTCTCCCGACCAGAATCAGCCCGGGGCGTATACGTTGCGTGTCAGACTCACCAGGGAAGGCGGGGCGTTTCGATTCATCCTGCCTTTGGCAATTGCGATGAAAGGATCGACAACCTCGGTGGCGGTGGTCTTGACTGCCGAGCAGCACAACATCGAGCTGGTGGTTCCTGCTGAGCCGCTGAATTTATCGATCGATCCCGAGTTCATGAGCCTGCAACGACTGAAGCGGGAGCAATTGGCCCCGGTATTGAATCTTTTTGTGACCGATCAGCGTAAGGCGGTGCTGCCGTTGTTCCCTGAAACCGCGATGCCGTTCAAGGAACTCGTTGCGCGTATTGAGGCACAGGATGCGCAGGTTCCAATAGAGCGGAAGACGACGGTTTTGCCGATGGACAGCGTGACGTTACCTCCTTCGGGATCGGTGCTGATTGTGGCGACTCCGGATTACCATGCTCAGGTACAATCATTGATTGCGGATGCCTGCGGGGATCTGGCGACGGTGGGACCGGAGGGATTTCGCATTGTCGGAACTCTCTACAAAGGCCGCCGCATGGCGGGGCTCTTGTCCTGCCATCGTCCGGATGCGCCCGGTTCGGTAGTGACCTTGCTGTACGCGCTGGATCCTGCGGCAGCGGCGAAGGTTGCCCGGTTCCTTTTCTTTTACGGATGGCAGAGCGCGGTGGTCTTTGATGAAGGCACCGTGATCAAACGAGAAATGTGGCAGGAATTTCAGGGAATGAAGGAGGTTCGACGTGATGAACAGCGGTAATCGAATGCGCAGTCTGATCGTACTGGCGATCGCATTGGTCTTGTGGCCTCAGCTTGGACTGACTGCCGATCGAGCGAAAAGTGCACCAGCAGCCAAGGCGCCGGCCAGTGCCGAACGGCACTTCAAAAATATAAAGCAGCTCACCTTCGGCCGGCAAAATGCCGAAGCCTATTTTTCCTTCACGGGGAATAAGCTCATCTTCCAGTCAACCAACAACTGGATGAAAGACACGTATGCGGCCACACTGAAACCGGACGACATCCCCCTCGGCTGTTATCAGATGTATGTGATGGACTTGGAGAGCGACAATGTTCGTCTGGTGAGTACAGGATCGGGTGCCACGACCTGCGGCTATTTCTTTCCGGGCGATCGGCGAGTCCTCTATTCATCCACCCATCTTCACGGGCCGAACTGTCCGCCCAAACCGAAGCGCGAAGGTCCCTATCGCTGGGCCCTCGACGACTATGATCTGTTTGCCGCCCGCATCGACGGGCAGGAGATGCAGCGGTTGACCAATACGCCCGGCTACGACGCGGAGGCCACGGTCTCACCGGACGGCAAAACCATTGTGTGGACATCAGTGAGAGACGGCGATCTGGATATCTATGCGATGGATCTCGACGGGTCCCATCATCGCCGTCTGACCGACGATGTCGGATATGATGGCGGGGCGTTCTTTTCTCCGGACAGCAAACGTATTGTCTATCGGGCGTCGCATCCCACGGATCCAGCCGAGATCGCGCACTACAAAGAGTTGCTGGGGCAGCGACTGGTGGAGCCGGGCCAACTGGAACTGTTCATCATGAATGCCGACGGCAGTGGAAAGCACCAGGTGACCTCGAACGGCGCGTCGAATTTTTCACCCTTCTTCCACCCGGACGGGAAGCGGATCGTGTTTTCCTCGAATGTGGAAACCCGCGGCGAGGGCGGCAGGCCTAGTTTTCATCTGTATCTTGTGGGCGATGACGGCGCCGGGTTGGAACGTTTGACGTTCGACGGGCAGTTCAACAGCTTTCCGATGTTCTCGCCGGACGGCAAACGCGTGGTGTGGGTCTCTGATCGCCATGCGAAGCAGCCGGGCGAGTTCAATGTCTTCCTGGCAGATTGGGTGCCGTAAGGCAGCGATACGTGGCAAGTGATCGGTCTCATGGATAATTCTGATCCAGCTCCCTCCTCGGGTCAGGAGTCACGGGTCTCGTCTCTCGTGTCTCTGGCCAGTCTCTGCGCGGCCCTGGCCTGTGTCTTCTGGGGTCTCCGTCAGCTCGATGGTCCGACGGCGCGCTATCTGCGCACGATCACGACGCCGGAAGGCGGCGGGACGTTGACGGTTTCCTGGATGGCGTTCGTAAGTCATGCCGGCAACTGGATGGGCGACGGGCGGCAGTTGCTGATCGTCAGCGCGATCCTGCTGGCAGTCGGGTGGATGCTGCCGGCTTCGCGCGGGCTTGTGATCGGCGTCCAAACCCTGTGGGCGCACGGATTGGCTACGGTTCTCGTCCATACGGTGAAGCATCTCGTCGGCCGGCCGCGCCCGAAATTCTCTACCTCAGGCGAGTGGTCCATCGCGCCGTCCCTGGCATCCGGGTTCGACTCTTTCCCGTCCGGCCATACGACGGCGACCTTTGCGCTCGCGGTTGTCTTGAGCCGCCGCTTCCCGTCGCTGACGGTTCTGTTCATGGGCATCGCGGCATTCGTCGCGCTCAGCCGCGTATTGCGCGGATCGCATTTCCCCAGCGACGTCTTCGGCGGGTGGGTATTGGGGACGGTGAGCGGGATGGTGGCGGCGAGTCCTTGGAAGGACTGGATCCGGTCGGTTGAGTCCGCGGTGTATTACGCTGCAATCGGAACAGTGTGGGGCTTTGCACTCTTCTGGTCATTGGCCTATCCGGCCGAGTCCGGGCCGGAGAGCCTGTTCCTTATCGGGGTCGGTGCCTTGCTGGTCGTGGTCGGCTTCGCGACTCACATCCGTATGCGGTGGTTGACCCAAGCGGCTCTTGCATCGAGATCAGCACATGGGTCGATCATGGCGATGGCTCTCGGGTTATCACTGATGTCCACGGCGCCAATTGTGATGGCGGCAACCGGGTTGCTCTGTGTTGCGTTCTGGCTCCGCGGGGATCAGGGACCGAGTGGGGTGGAAGAGTCGAGCCGGGTTCCGGTGCTCAAAGAGTGTGAGTTGGTGGCTGCGGTCCTGCTGAGTCTGGCCATCCTCGTGGCGGGTCGAGGTGTTCTGCCTCTGTTGTGAAACCGTGATCAATGATGGGCAGGCATGTGTTCTCCACCCGTCCCGTCTTCTTAATGACCGAAGATCTTGGGCTCAAGAGCCGGTGGAGGCGGGAGTATTCCCTCTGGAATGTTTACCATCGGCTCACTGGCTAAGAGCAGATAGCCGTAGCGTTTTAAGATCGGCTGATAATTCTTGAGATTCCCCGGCAGTTTGTCCACAAACGATTCCGGCAGCAGAACCATCGTGCGGCCCGGCTGGCTCAGGGCCGTGCGGAGTTTCTCTTCTTCGCCCGATCCCACGAAGAGCACTTTGCGTCTGGCATAAAAGGCCGTCGAAGGTCTCGTCGCTCCATAGGCAATCAGTTGCTCGCCCGGCGCCAGGTTCAATCCGGCTGCGTAGGCCAGCTCTTGCTGCGGCGCGACAAAATAGCGATTCGCTGCCGGCAGGACAAAGACCATCAGCACAAGTACCACGCCGAATAGGGATCCGCTGGCCGCCCAGAAGGCCGCACCGCGGCGGGTGTCGGACAGACCGAACAATCCCACTAGTCCCATACCTACCAGCAGGACCGTGGCGGCTACATAGGGTCCGCTGCCCAGTGAGAGCTGCGTGGCCAACGGATATTCCTTCGTGAGCTTGCCCGCCAACATCGTGTCGTAGATCCAGGGCAGACAGGCCATAGCTCCTGCCAGAATAAATCCCAGCCACATGACCAGGTGAACGGACGCATTGGCACCTCTGGTGGAAGGCTCCCTCACGCAACGAGCCCAATAGGAGGCGGTCAGGATCGCGGCGGCAGGAAAGAGCGGTCCGATGTAATGGGGGAGCCTCGTCGAAGACAGCGTGAAAAATACAAAGGTCGCGAAGATCCAGGCGGCGGCGAACCAGTCTAGGCGGTCGGAATGTGACGAGTGACAGATGACGGGTGACAGGTCGGGAGGTTCGACCAGGCATTCGGATCGATCTACCGCTCCTTCGGCTGTCACGCGTGACGTGTCACTTGTCATGCTCGTCTTGCGTGCCGCGCGCCAATTCTTATAGGTCTGCGGCCAGGCAAAGAGCAGCCAGCCGCTCCAGGGGAAAAAGCCGAGCAGCAACACCGGAATGTAGAACAAGAATCCGAAACTGTGCCCCTCCATCGGCTTGAGAAAGCGCCCGACGGTGTTGGCTTGCGCGGAAGCGGTGTATTCGCTGCCGTGGAGCCACCACATGCCTGCGTACCAGGGTAGCGCGATCAGGATCGTCAGCGCCGTGCCCGCGAGCGGTCGTCCCTCTTGCCAGAAGGGCCGCCACTGTTTTGTGAGAGACAGGTAGAGCGCGACGACGATCAGAGGAACGAGGAATCCCACCGGTCCCTTCGCCAGCGTCGCAATGCCCATGGCCGCGTAGTAGAGCCACATCCAGGGCCGTCGCTCGCGCGTCGTCTGAAATCCCAGCCAGAAGGCGAAGAGCGAGAGCGTGGTAAAAAAGATCAATACGCTGTCGGTCAGGGCCATGCGATTCAGCCCGATCATCTGGAGATTCAGCGCCAGCATCAGTGCCCCGAGCAGTCCCGTATTCGCGTCGCGCAGGCGCGTGAGAAACAGGTAGAGCATCAGGACCAGGCCGAGCCCGAAGAGCGCCGACGGGAATCGCGCGGCAAACTCGCTGACGCCGAAGGTCTTATACGACGCGCTCATCAGCCAGTAGACCAGTACGGGTTTCGCGTAGCGGGGTTCGTAGTTGAAGGTGGGACTCATCCAGTCGCCGGTTTCGAGCATTTC
>JACOEJ010000083.1 GCA_024998645.1 Nitrospira sp. | reverse complement strand
TCGTGCGCACGGTGAGCGAAGGCGTGAAGGAAGATGAACTGAAGTCCGACGTCGATTTTCTCCACGTGCTTTGGCAAGACATCCTGACCAATCGGGAAAAGCTGGGCGCGCCGGCGTTGTTGCATACGGATTTGAGTCTCAGCTTTCGCGTGGTGCGTGACCTGTTCGGGAGAAAGGTGGACCGCCTGTGGATCGATTCGCGTCAGGAGTATGATGCCGTCCGAGACTTCGTGCAGCGGTTTTCTCCGGAGCAGACATCCCGCATTCATTTCTATGACAAGGATGAAAGCCTCTTTGATCATCTGGGCATCGAGCAAGAGATCACTCGCGCGACGAGCCGGAGGGTCTGGCTGAAATCCGGAGGCCACTTGGTGATCGATCATACCGAGGCCATGACGGTTATCGACGTCAATACGGGGCGATTTGTCGGCAAACGGGATCAGGAAGAGACGATTCTCCGCAATAATCTTGAAGCGGCCAAAGAAGTGGCCTATCAGATGAAGCTGCGCGGGATCGGCGGCATTATCATCGTCGACTTTATCGACATGGAGCGGGAGAAGAATCGGGACAAGGTCTACCACGCGTTGGTGGATGCCATGGCATCGGACAAAGCGCGAACCAGAATCTCGAGGATTTCGGACCTTGGACTGATTGAGATTTCCCGTGAACGTGTCCGCGAAGATCTGCTGCGATCTTTGTCCGAGCCGTGCCACTACTGCGAAGGCCGCGGCTATACCAAGTCTCCGACGACGGTGGCCTACGAGATTTTTCGGGAGATTCGGAAGATCGGCGAATCGGGGGAAAGTCAGCGGATCGTCATCGGGGCCCATCCCAGCGTCGCGGGGCTTCTCCAGGACGAAGAGCGTCAAGGCTTAGAGATGCTGGAGCGTGAATGTGCGGCAAAGATCATTATCACGCCGGACAGTCAGTTGCATCTTGAGCAGTATGACCTCGTCGCCTTGTAGGTGGGGCAGCGGTCTGAGCAACGTGCGGTTCTAGTTTGATTGTAGTGTCAGGGGCGCGTGCGTCCATGCCGCGCATGTGCATTCAGTCCCAGGTGGCTCTCCCGCGCAGGCCTGTCGCATGGATTCCACTCAGCTCACATCCTGGCTTCTTCTCCAGTCGATCGACGGAGTCGGTGATCGCACCGTTCTCAAATTAGTGCAGGCGTTCGGGACTCCGGCCGGTGTGTTGGCCTCCCCCTTAGAGGACCTGAAACGCGTCGGGTGCAGTGCTGAACTCGCTGAGGCGATCAGGCGAGGGCCTGCCCTTACAGTGCGTCATCTTGTCGACCATCAGGTGAAGCTGGTCGAACGGCTCGATATTCAGGTCATCACGCTGACCGATCCCTTGTATCCGAAGCGGCTGAAGGCGATTCCTGATCCGCCGCCATTGTTGTATTACACGGGTGCGCTCCATGAACAAGACGGCATGGCCCTGGCGATCGTCGGGGGACGGTCTGCCACCTCTGCCGGGAAGGCCATTACGGAAGAGATTGCCCGGGAATTAGCTAGAGGGGGCTGGACCATTGTCAGCGGGATGGCGCGGGGGATCGATGCCGCAGCTCATCGCGGCGCGCTGGCTGGAAAGGGCCGCACGATCGCCGTCCTCGGCTGCGGAGTCGATCAAACGTATCCGCCGGAGCATGATCAATTACGCAGACTGATTGAGGCGCAGGGGGCGGTACTGGCGGAACTCCCTGTAGGCTCGTCGCCGCAGAGCCATCATTTCCCGAGACGGAATCGGATCATCAGTGGTCTATCTGTCGGGGTGCTTGTAGCGGAGGCGGCGATGAACAGCGGATCGCTCATTACCGCCAAGTTGGCGTTGGAACAGGGGCGCGATGTGTTTGCCCTTCCGGGGTCTGTCAAAGAAGCGCGGTGCCGCGGGTCGAATGGATTGATCAAGGAGGGCGCCAGATTGATCGAGTGCGCGGCGGATATGATAGGGGAGTTGCTGCCGCAAGTGGAGCCCGCTCTTCGGACCCGGGCGATGGTGGGAGAGGTCGACTCGTCGATGCGAGCAGGGCTGGCTCCGGATGAGCAACGTATTTATGAGGTGTTGTCTCACGAGGCGCAATCGGTTGATGCCGTGATTGAACAGACCGGACTCAGCGCCGCGCAGGTCGGCGCGACGATGCTGGCTCTGGAACTCCGCGGCTATGTGCGACAGCTTCCTGGTCCGCAATATCTGCGCCGCTAACCTGTGGCCGAGCGTATTCCAGTTGCAGGATGTCGAAAAGTTTGGTACGTGATGGGAAGATGTGTGAGCTGAAGATGGAGATGTTATGGCGAAATCGTTGATCATCGTTGAGTCGCCGACCAAGGCGAGGACGATTACCAAATATCTAGGTCGCGGGTATACCGTGATGGCCTCGGTCGGCCATATCAAAGATCTCCCGACGAGTAAGTTGGGCGTCGATCTCGAACATGATTTTGAGCCGCAGTACGTCACCATTAAGGGCAAGGCCAAAGTGTTGGCCGATATCAAAAAGAAAGCCGAAGAAGCCGACAAAATTTTCCTGGCGCCCGACCCTGATCGTGAAGGGGAGGCGATTGCCTGGCATCTGGAGCAGGAGTTGCTCGGCAAGTCCAAAAAGAAAAAAGGCGGAAAAATATTTCGGGTCTTGTTCAACGAGATCACCAAGACGGCGGTCAAGCGGGCGCTCGAGTCGCCCGGTGAAATCGACATGAATCTGGTCAATGCTCAGCAGGCCCGCCGTATTCTGGATCGCATCGTCGGGTATCAAGGCAGTCAGCTCTTGTGGACCAAGGTCCGGCGCGGGCTCAGCATGGGGCGTGTGCAGTCGGTCGCCATGCGGTTGATTTGCGAACGCGAAGCGGAACGGGAGGCCTTCAGGACCGAAGAGTACTGGTCGATCATCGCGTTATTGTCCGGCGCCAATCCGCCCTCATTCGAAGCCAAGCTCCATAGCATCAATGGAGAAGCCGCTTCGATCGAGAACGGCGAGCAAGCGGCTCGGGTCGTCGAACACATTCAAGGGAAAGCCTTTGTTGTCGAATCCATCGAGCGCCGGGAGAAAAAGCGGAATCCGGTTGCGCCGTTCATCACCAGCCGTCTCCAGCAGGAAGCCTCCCGGAAGCTGCATTTCTCGCCCAAGAAAACCATGACCCTCGCGCAGCAGCTGTATGAGGGGATGGAAATCGGGGCGGAAGGGGCCACCGGTCTGATTACCTATATGAGAACCGACTCGCCGCGTATTTCCAACGAAGCGATGACCGAAGCACGGGAAGTCATCCAGGCGAGATTCGGGTCGGACTATCTGCCGGCGACGCCTAATATCTATAAGACTCAGAAGGCCGCGCAGGAAGCGCACGAAGCCGTCAGGCCCACCTCGGCGGCCCGCGACCCGGAATCGATTCGCCAGTATCTCGACCAGGATCAATACAATCTCTATAAGTTGATCTGGAATCGATTCATCGCGTCGCAAATGGTGCCGGCTATTCTCGATGTGACCCGGATCGATTCGACCCCGGTGGGGACGCCGGTGAAGTATGGCTTCCGTTCCACTGGAACGGTCGTCAAGTTCCCTGGTCACACGATCGTGTATATGGAGGGCGTCGATAAGGAGCTCCCCACTGAAAAGCCGAAAGCCGATCAGGAAACGGACGACGACAATGATCGCCAACTTCCGGCTCTGTCCGAAGGGGAACAACTGCGGTTGGTTCAGCAGGAGGGGGAATCGGCGATCGGACTGACGTCAAAGCAACACTTCACTCAGCCGCCTCCCCGCTACAATGAAGCCCTGTTGATCAAGGAGCTGGAAGAAAAAGGAATCGGCCGCCCCTCGACCTATGCGGCCATCATTTCCACGATTCAAGACCGCAAGTACGTGGAAAAAACCGAGGGCCGGTTGGTGCCGACGGAAACCGGCAAGACCGTCCACGATTACTTGATGAAGGGGTTCCCCGAGCTGATCAATGTGGACTTCACCTCACAGCTTGAGGAGCAGCTTGACGAAGTGGAAGGGGGAACGAAGCCTTGGGTGACGGCGGTGCGGGATTTTTACACCCCATTCACCAAGGAACTTGAGCGGGCGAAGACCATTCCCGGGCCGAAGGATATCGTGGAGCCGCCTACGGATGTGCCCTGTGAAAAATGCGGAAAGATGATGGAGATCAAGTGGGGCCGAAACGGCAAGTTCCTGGCTTGTCCGGCCTACAAGGCTGATCCCCCATGCAAGAACACCCAGAATTTTCAGAAGCTCGAAGATGGCACGATCAAGATCGTGCCGAAGATCGAACTGACGACCGATCAGAAGTGTGACAAGTGCGGGAGTGGTATGGTGGTGAAGACTGGGCGGTTCGGCAAGTTCATCGCCTGCTCGGCCTATCCCGAATGTAAAACCACTAAGCCTCTCGCGCTTGGCGTGAAATGTCCGCAGCCGGACTGCGGTGGCGATCTTGTGCAGAAGCGCACAAAAAAAGGACGATCCTTCTTTGCCTGCAGCAACTATCCCAAGTGCGAGTATGCGTTGTGGGATCGCCCGATCAATAAGACTTGTCCGACATGTCAGGCGCCGTTCCTGATTGAAAAAGTCAGCAAGCAGGCGGGGCGTAGTGTGCAGTGCCGCAATGAAGAGTGTGGCTATCGCGAAGCCGGTTAAGCAGCACTGCTATACGGTCGCAGCATCAGGTTAGGTCTATTTTCTTCGTCGAAACTGAGAAGCAGACTCATCGTCTGCGACTCTCCCTCCATGTTATTCCAGATCTCCCAGGTTGACGGCTGCCCGGCTGCAGACGATAATGAATTCATTCGTTGGGATTTATTTGATCGCCATGCGCCCCTGAGCTGCGGGCCTGCCCACATAATGAAAGGGGGAACACGTCATGAAAGCAAAAGAGGGTGTCATCAATATTTTGAATAAGGTACTCACGGCTGATCTGACAGCCATCAACCAATATTTTGTGCATGCGAAGATGTGCGAGAACTGGGGCTTTGAACGGCTGCAGCACAAGGTGCGCGAGCGGAGCATCGATGAAATGAAGGATGCCGATGCGCTCATCGGGCACATCCTGTATCTCGAAGGGGTGCCGAATGTGCAGCGCATGAATACCGTGCATGTGGGTGAGACGGTCCCGGAACAGCTCAAGCTGGATCTGAAGGCCGAGCAGGAAATGTTGGCGTTGTTGAATGAGGGAGTCGTGCACTGCGTGAAGGTGACCGATTTCACGACTCGCCATATGTTGGAAGAGATGGCGAAAGACGTCGATGCCCACATCGACTGGATCGAAACCCAAATGGAAACGATCAAACAGGTCGGGCTTGAGAACTATCTGGCAGAGCAAATCAAGAAAGACAGCTAACCGAGAGACGAGTCGTAGGGGGCAGGAAAGGACGCGCGCTGATGAAAGCCAAAGACGGGATTCTCGATCAACTTGGGACAATCCTCACCGCCGAATTGACCGCGGTGCATCAATATTTGCTGCATGCGGAGCTCTGTCGTCACTGGGGCTATGAACGATTGGCTGATAAGTTCCAGCATTTGTATACGGAAGAGGTCACCCATTCCGGGCAGCTGGTCCGCCACATCTTGTATCTGGGCGGTCAGCCGGACGTCGGGACGTTGGAGACGGTGAAGGGCGGCCGGTCGGTAAAAGATTTATTTGAGACCAATCTGGCGTTCGAACAGGAAGATGTGGAGATGCTGCGGAAGGCGATTGTCCATGCCGCCAAGGTCGGGGACTTTACTACCCGTCAGAAGCTGGAAGAAATGGTCGTGGATTCAGAAGAGCATGTGGATTACTTTGAGCGACAGCTTGCCACGATCGCCCAGGTTGGGCTGGCAGGGTATCTCGCCGAGCAGATCAAGTCATAGCTAATAAATGTGGGCGGGGACCCTCGGTCCTCCTAGGGCCCCCGCCCGTAAAGTGGGAGGTCACGGGCTCCCACTTCGATGCCGGCGCGTGGAGAGCGCCGGCTGGTCGTTCTATTCTCCGTCGATCTCGCCTATTGATAGTCTTCGTTCAGTGATTTCAGAAACGCGACCAGTGACGGGATATCTTCTGCCGTCAGCGCCGGATCCGACAGCGTCGGAATCGATCCGAACGGTTCCAGCGCGGCGGGGTGGTTTTCTGTGGCCGGGAGAAACTGATTGTAATTTCCGTTTCGCGTGGCCAGGTTTGGAACGGCCAGTAGGACGAACGAGTTCCATCAGCGCCCCCACCATGCCAAGACCAGCAAGACGCCTCGATAGGCCGCATAGACCAAGGCGCAAAACACCACGATATTGACCGTCGCCCGCATGATTCCAGCCCTGTCATCTTGTTGCGTTGCCATCACAGCCTCTATTTCTATTGGTAATCCTCGTTCAACGATTTCAGAAATGCGACCAGTGAGGCCGCATCGCCGGCAGTGAGTGCCATTCCCTGAAGTTCGGTCGCTCCATTGCGCAGCGTGCCTGCGCGAGCTTGTGCGGAGACGCCGCGATAGAACCCGATGATGTCGTCCAGGGTATCGAATTGGCCGGTATGCATATACGGGTTGGAGTGACCCAGATCGCGCAGCCCGGCGGTTTTGAACCGGGCGATGGACTGATCCAAAAGTGTCGCGTCCGGCACTGGGCAGGGTTGTTGGTTATTGCATAAGATGTTTCGGATTTTTGCCTGTGGGCTCGGCTTGTCAGGATTAGCAAAAATATTCCAGACACCAAGATCAGTCACTGCTGGATTTGCCAGAATCGGAATCTCCCGGAAAGGCTCTAATGCCGCGGGATGAAGCTCGGTGGCAGGAAGGTACAGGTTATAGTTTCCGTTGCGGGTCGCCAGGTCAGGAATCGCCAATCCCGCGAACTGGCCGGCCCCATGGATGTCGTCGTATTCTTTCTGCGTCGTACCGGTGTTGTGCAATTTGAAATCAGTAAAGTTCGGCGCGGCATGGCAGGCCAGGCAGTTGCCGATTCTGCCGGCCGTCAGCTCTGCCGGTGAGGCGGGAATGGCCGCCGGCTCTGCCAGGAACATCTTCAGCCCGTCGAGTTCCGTTGCGCCGAATGTGAAAGTCTGTGTGTGAAACTGAAACTGACCGTCTTGCCGGTTTGGATTCGCGGCAACGAACTGAGGGGCAAACCCCGGCGCGTTGATCAGTGTCCGTAAGCGCCTGCTGTAGTCGATCGGCGTTTCGTTGGCATTTGGTTGCTGCGGCAATCCATTGATCTCCAAAAAGACATCGAAGGGTGAGCGAATGAGGGCTCCGCTGTCTTCGGTTTGTGAGAAGAGGAGCCCGTTCACATAGGCGGCCACGACTTTCACGACAGCATCGAAGATTTCCTGATCGGTGCCGGACCCCACAAAGGCCCTGAATTGCGGGGGCAGGCGGAACTCGTCTGGAATGGCTGGGTCTGCCCCTGTAAATAAAACTCGATAGGAAAGCCCGTCAAACTGCTGCGCGAGATCACCAGCGCCGTCGTCGCCCCGGACCACTCGTGCGAGATGGGCAATGGCCTGGGTTCGTTCACCCGGGAGCCATCCGAAGTTTCTGCCTGTGAACGTGGCTGCGACCAAGTCTTCCATCGAGTTGAATTCGGCGTCAAAGTGGAACAGGACACCATCCGGTCGATCCAGCGTAGAATTCACGAGCGCCGGCGAATTGCGGGGAGCATGAGTCTTTCCGTCGGCTCGCGCCGGGATTGGACTGCGGCGGGCGAAGTCGGCATAGGTGCGCATGCCGCCGCCCGGCGCGGTGAGCGCGTCGTCGACCATGTGGCAGGCACGGCAATTCATCGCCAGGCCTGTAAACGGACCAGGCGTGATCGGCAGGCCCGTCGTCTCAACGGTGTCCACAACCGCATCGCCTGCATTTGGGTCATTGACGTTGCCGCCGTTGTCCACAAATACTTTGAATGCTTGTGCAAAGCGGGTTTCGAGGAACAGTCGTTCTCCGACTGCTTGCTCGGCTCCAGCTGTGCCGGCTGCGGTTGCTGTCTGTGGTTTTCCGGAAGGACTACTTCCTCCGGAGCACCCATATCCAGCAGCGAGGCAAATAAGCCCCAGAAAGCCCAGCAGAGAGGGAATGTGTGTGCGCGTGTGAGATCTGTGGTGTGTCATGGTGCGTCCTCTTTCATGCGATCAGAAATACCTCATTGACGCGGGGAGCTCAGCGTCGATTTCTGATCGTGCCCTCCCTCAATGAGACAACAGTCCAAGAGCTGAACCAATCTGGGATCGAATTGGGTGCCGGATGCGACGCGGATAATTTTCATCGCAATGTGGTTGCGGAGAGACCGCTCGGACACCTCCGGGACGAAAATGGCATCGAAGGCGTCGGCGATTGAAAGGATTCTTGCTCCAAGAGGAATGAATGTGCTTCGGATACCGTATGGGTAACCTGAACCGTCCCACCGTTCGTGGTGATGGGCGATGAGAATCGATGCTTCCTGCAAGAAGGCAAAAGGCTCAAGCAAATTGGCCCCGAGCCGGGCATGGTGTTGAATGGCGATGTAGGATTCCGGCTCAAGAGAGCCTCTGTCTTCTATCAGGTCCGGCGGGAGCATCAGACGGCCGATGTCATGGAGCAGGGCGGCGAGTTTGACCTGATGCAGCGCCTCGGTGTGAAGGCCCGCAGCCTGTCCGAGCGCCAGGGCAACGGCAGCGGTTCGTTGTCCGTGGCCTGTTTGCCAGGGGAGGGTGCGATCGATCTCTTTGCTGACCTGGCGCATCAGGATGCTTTCGATATCGCGGCGGGAGCGGATCGGCAGTCGCAGGTGATCGGTCTTTCTGAGTAAACCCTGTATCTTCAGAACGGCTGGATTCACGGTTGTAGGGATAGTGACCTGCATATGATCCTCTCGAAAACAAAAAGCCCAAGACCACTTGCGTGATCTTGGGCTCTGGGCGAAAAACCTCTGGCCGCTGTGTTCTGTCAGACTGCTCTGATTACATCATGGGTGTTCCGGGTGTTTCCCTGCCATCAAGGGTTGCTTTAAGACCCACATTTCATAGAGCGGGACGGCCATCATGATGAGAAAGCTGACGGTCATCAACGTATCACCGGTTAACATCGTCACGACAAAGATGGGTGACACATAGGTAATCAACCAAGGTGATAGGAGGTCGAGGGTGACTCCGCCAAACGCCATCCACGTCGTGACTGCCTTGAGAGTGTGGCTTACGGCGGTCAGATAAAGCAC
The DNA here is from genome assembly GCA_024998645.1 of Nitrospira sp. Lineage (GTDB taxonomy): Bacteria > Nitrospirota > Nitrospiria > Nitrospirales > Nitrospiraceae > Nitrospira_D. The sequence continues at coordinate 3,693 of JACOEJ010000083.1, read as the reverse complement.
ATGGACGAGGATCATAAAGACGACCGGCATCGTGAAGAGGTGGAAGTGCGTGACTTCTGCCAGTTCGCGGAACGACATCGGTTCGCCGAAGGTCGTATCCGATCCTCGGTAATGATCTGCGACGCCTTGAGGTGACAACCCCGTCATGCTGTGTGCCCAGAAAAATGAAAATGTAAATCCTGCCAACATCAGAAGGAGAAAAAACGTATACAGCAATCGAACATGCCGGTCTGAATCGCGGAGTTTGAATCGTTGATTGAAATTTTTCATAGTGGGACGCTCGGTCCGCTGAGCCTAGTTTCCAAAGATTGAAGTAAAAATGCCCTTCTCTGCTTTGCGGGCTGCTACGGTATCACTGCCGAGACCGGCCGGCTTCAAGTAGAACTCGTCGACCAGCACAAGCACGCGTTTGATGCCGGCGCTCATGGAGCGCACCGACATCGTGGCGCCGCTGATGTTGATGATGTCTTTATTGATGCGGACGGGGTCCAGAACGGTCTTGCCTTCATACTGCGTATTGAACCGTTTCTGGCGGATTTCACTCCCGCGCGACTCGCGGAACACTAGCAGCTCAATATCTGAGACGCGTCCCTTGGCATCGATGCCGACCATGTAGGTCATTGGTTTATGCTTACCGATCGTATTTTGGACGAGCGCGTAGCCGTCGATCTGCGTTCCCGTTTCTCCGATATAGACTTCGAAGGATTCTTCGGGAAATTTCCAGCCGATGCGGTCCTCGATCTGCTGCTTCTTCTCGGGACTGAGTTTGATGACATCCTTGCGCACCCGTTCCGATTTGGGGAGCATGATTTTTACGCCGTCCTCTTCGCTCATGAAGACTTCGGCCATCATCATCTCCTGCTCGGTCAGATAGCGTTTCAATTCGCTATCCCAAATGCGTTCGCTCCAGGCCGGTGATGCAAACGCGGTCAGAGCGAGGAGGCTTCCAAAAAAGTAGACCGTTGGCTTCATGATGCCGAGCACCCTTTCTCCAGGAGTTTCGTATTGAGGCGGTTTGTGACGTCTGCCAGGGCCTCTTCCGAGGGATCCACCGGCCACCACCTGGTTGCTTGCTGAGTCACTCCTCCGCGGGCATGCCAACGCTGGCGGATTTCCAGCAGACTGATCGAGGAGACGTCCGCATGCTGTGTGACCTTAGCGGTCAACCGGGCCCGCTCACGGTTTCCAAAGCCTTCACGGCCAAAGGCGCCAAACCCCCGTACCGCTCCCTCCATTTCAATCCAGGCCGTTTCGACGGTTCCTGTATCTTTGTTTTGCAGCGTAATGGAATGTGCTTTGAGTGTGTCCAGGGTGGCGTTCCATGCTGTGTCGTATGAACAGACATAGTATTGATCGTGGCTTCCGCTCATGGTAGCGCAGCCACTCGCAAGGAGTAACAGGCCTGAGAAAAGTGCTACGCGGTTCACGTGTGATCCAATTCTTTCCGGTAGGCGGCCCCTCTTCTCAAGAAGAAGGGCCGCCACCACATGCGACCTAGAAATACGTTGCTGCTGAAATGACCAGCGCACTGTCGTGGATGCGTTCGCCGCTGTTCGGATTAAATGCTTTGGGCATATATTGGTAACTGATCTTAAAGACCGCATCTTCGACCGGCCGATAGTTCAAGCCGAAGGAAATCTGCTCCAGTTGGCCTTCGCTCTCACCCCGGTTGTCCCTATTCAAGTTCACCTGGTCATAACGAATCACGGCCGTGAAGGTGGATCCCTCGCCGAACCGCTTGGGCGAGAGGGCCGTCAGGAAGGACGGCATGAAGTGATAGTTGCCCTGGATGTAGAACCCTTGCATCCGTTGAGGTGGAGCTGCCAGGGGATTGAAGGTATTGATTCCCGTCATAACAGCGCCTGGAGCAATGCCGTTGAAGGTATTGCCAGGAATGGCGCGAGAGTTTCCTCTTGCGTAAGCCCAGGCTGCTTCACCGATGATCTCAAATGGACCCTTTTGAAGGGTCCAGTCAACTGCCGTAATGCTCAGGGGGTTGTAGCTGGTCGGGGAGGCATTGCCATAGTACCCCGATCCGGCGACTTCTACGCCGAGCATCGGGCTAAAGGCCACACGGCCTGAGACCGCTTTGCCGTTATTGATGTCAAGTCCGTCAGCGGAGTTGGCACATTTCCGCTGGCGCGAGTTTTTTGTGCCGGTTTCCTCATTGATGCGCGGCTCGCCGGTAGGATTATGCCCGCAAGGGCCGGTTGTCACATAGAGTTCGTAGTCCAGCTTGCTGGTTCGCCCTGGGTAAAAGGTGCCGTAGAAGCCCGCGCCTGTCTCGGACATGGTCGAGGGAATGATGAATTGGCTGACCAGTGGGCGGTCCGTCAAGTCGTTCAACGGTGAGTCGTGGAGTAAGTTAAACTTGCCGATCGGGACCAAGAGAATACCGGCCCGAATATTGAACGGTTCATTGATGAGATAGTCTAAATGAGCAAATTCAAGACTGATTTCGTTTTCTCCTGCCCCTCTAATCCCGTGTTCAATCTCAAGTTCAGAGGCAAACTTCAGATGCTCGGTAATATCCGCATAAATGAATGGAACGAAACGCTGTTGATCGAACCCGTTTGTGACTCCCTGGCCGTTTCGTATGGTGTTATAGTCGCCTGTCTCCATGACACCTTTTCGGTGGCTTCGATACTGGATATCCATGTAGCCGCCTACGATGGCCTTCGGGGCTGCCACAAACGGCTTGGCATAGACCAAGCGGCCTGATCCGGTTGAGCCGAATCCTAAAGCCGGCTGACTTTCGGTACGGCGTTCTTTCCCGACTTCAGGAAGGGAGCCAATTCCCGGCTCATTCGCTGGTCCTGTGGAACTTCCGCGACGCTCTGTCGTCCCTTCGCGTCGTTCGTGATCTTGCAAGCGTCTCTCTACTGCGTCATCCACGAGCTTCTTGATGTCCTCCGGGGTCATATCGACGGCCAAAGCCGGCATTGCCGGTAAGCTGGCAATCACGAGAGCCCCGAGGATTGACCGGATCCTCATTGTGAACCTCCATGATGAATACTGATGGTGATGGTCTGACTCGGGACTCGATGGTCTCTGGTCGGTATCTGAACGCAAAAATCCGCAAGGCGTCATGTCGGACGGTTTGTGTGTGAGTCCTCCTTTCAACAAGTGAATCATGATGCGACGGCACTCCACCCTTCGATCGACGAAAAGGGAATGATGACGATGCGTTTGCAGCGCTTGCATTTCAGTTCGATCCCTTGTCCGCAAACCTTGGCAATCAGCTGGCCGCATTCGCAGCGGGTTTCCTGGCCTTGAGTTGTGTGTGACGCCGGAGGTTTTGTCGTGGCCATTGTTCTGAGTTGTCCCGTAAATGAAATTGAGAACGATTATTAATATCTCGACTGTAGTGCGATTGTCAAGAGGAATGAAACTGCGTCAGATCAGCCACCAGTGCATTCCGGGGCGAGGTTACCTATAATTCGTCCATGAAAATAAATGGGTGGAAGATGCTGGGAAATCATCGATGGGTCAGGGCGGTGTGGGTGGCGTGCTTGATCGCAGTGAGCGGGGGGTGCGTCGGTGTCTCGGCAGGGACTCCTCCTATTGTAGTAAAGCGGGCGCAGATGCATATGGGGACACTAGTCTCCATTACGGCAGTGGCGCCCTCCCAGGAGATTGCTCAAACTTCCATAGAGGCAGGATTTCGTGAGATCAAGAGACTTGAGCAGCTTC
>JACOEJ010000082.1:4190-13119 GCA_024998645.1 Nitrospira sp. | reverse complement strand
CCCGCGCGGGACTTGCCCAGCGCCACCAGTTCGTCACGCGTGACACAGAGCGCGCCGGCTGCGTTCATAAAGCAGCTGGGAAACGTCACCCCTGCAATCGTCGTGGAAAGATCGGTCATGCTACCCCCGTTAAAGCCGGCGATGGTGTGCGCGAAACAAGCCGCCCGTCCTGCATCGTCCAGATATAGTCGGCACATTCCGCGGCAGTCTGGCTATGCGTCACCAGCAAAACCGTGACATCGTCTGCTTTCGCCAGCGATCGAATCAACGTCATGATCTCTGCCCCCTGATGCGAATCGAGGTTCCCGGTCGGTTCATCAGCCAGCAATAATTTCGGCCGGTGCGCAAGCGCCCGGGCGATCGCTATCCGCTGTTGCTCCCCGCCCGACAGTTCTCCGGGGCGGTGATGCTTCCGATGACCCATGTGGACCAACTCCAATACTTCCTCCGCCCGCTGTCCCACCGATCGACCGCCGTCTCCGCGCAACATCAATGGCAGCGCCACATTCTCCAGGGCCGTCAGCCCTGGGACCAAGTGAAAGGCTTGAAATACAATGCCGATCAATTCCCGCCGCGCCACCGTCCAATCGTTACTGCTGAATGCGGTGGTCGCGTGCCCGTCGAGATAGAGCTCTCCGGATGAAGGCCGATCGAGGCCTCCTACCAGATTCAGCAACGTACTCTTCCCGCATCCGCTGGGCCCGACGAACGCGCAGAACTCGCCGCGTCCGACATCGAGACTGACCTCATGCAGTGCCGCGACCGTGGCCTCGCCACGCTCATAAGTCTTGGACAACTGGGCCAGTTTCACCATGCCTGCGACACACCTCAGATTCTGTACTGCCTTCTAGAACGATCATCCTCGTATAACACAACCATTTAGAGCCCCACAACCTTGACAGTCGGCGGCTCATCGTCCTACAACCAGCCGCATCTCTCCCTATCTGAGGGTGGCGCATGATGGAATCCTGGCCTCAGAAACTGCCTGGCTTGATACGGCACGCCGTCCGATTTTTCCTGCCGGCTGACTGTGCCACCTGCGGAGTGCCGCTCACGACCGATCCCGTTTCGCTGTTTTGTACGACCTGCTGGGAAATCATCGCTCCGCTCAGGCTGGCTCGCTGCTCGCAATGCGATCGTCCGCTTCCCTCGTCCGTCGCACTCACCTACAGCCCCACCCATCGCTGCCACCACTGCACGGTCCGCCCGCCCGCCTATGCAAAAGCCTGGACCCTGTATCCCTATCTGCCTCCCCTGCAAGACGCTATCTGCCTGTTCAAGTACCGTGGGAAAGTATCGCTGGCCAAGCCGCTGGGACAATTAATGATCAAAGGCCTCCCTGCTTCGCTGGGTGCAGACCTCGTCATTCCCGTCCCGTTGCATCCGACCCGTTTGAGAGAGCGTGAGTTCAATCAATCGCTGCTGCTCGCCGATCAGGTGGCCACACACCTACATCTCCCTCTTTCATTTACGAATCTCGTTCGAACCGTCCCGTCAGAACCCCAAAGCACGTTGTCGCGGAAAGAGCGGATGAAGAATCTGCGCCGGGCGTTTGCCGTTCGCCAGCCACAGTTGATCGCCCGGAAGCGCATCCTCCTGATCGATGACGTCTTTACGACTGGCACGACCGTGAATGAATGTGCCAAGGTGCTTCGAAAAGCCGGAGCAGAAGCCGTCCTCGTCCTCACACTGGCACGAACAATCGAGTCGAGTGTCGTGCCTGATCGAATCCTGGCTCAACGCGCCAACGGCCTACTGGAAGTCTTGAGGGGCTAGCCATGCCGATCTATGAGTACCTCTGCCGCGATTGTCGCAAGCGAAGCACCTTGCTGGTGCTCAGCCTGTCCAGTTCGACTCCACCTGCATGCAAGCACTGCGGGAGCCAGGCCATCGACCGCCTCATGTCCAAATTCTCCTCCCCAAAGTCTGAAGAAGCCCGGCTTGCATCCCTTTCAGACCCGGACAACCTCGACGGGCTGGATGAACATGATCCGGAGTCAGTGTCCCGCTTCATGAAGCACATGGGGGATGAGATGGGTGAGGACGTCGAACAGGATGTCGAGGCCATGATGGATTCGGCCGACACCGGGGCCTCCGATGAGGGTAGCACTGACAGCCTATGACAGGCATTGTCATGTATTTTTACTTGACAATCCGCTCTCACTCTCTAAAATGGCCCTTACCTTCTGGAGTCTTATGAAAAACAGACCCTCTCAGAACAGGTGGGACGATGGGGACAGCCCCGAAGAGCGAATTGATGACGGTGTCGGAGACGTGTCTGTACCTGAAGATTACGACCCGCACCCTCTATCGCTATATACAGAACAGACAGATTCCAGCCTTCAAGCTTGGGAAAGAATGGCGATTCGTTCGTTCGGATCTGGAACAGTGGATCCGCGACCGGACCAGAACCGCCCTCCCGTCATAAATTAGGATCGACCTATGTTCGCTGGCGAATATCTCTGCAAAGTCGACGAGAAAGGACGTTTCATCGTCCCCTCCCCGATCCGCGAGCAGATTGAAGCCGACGGCCAGGCCGTCACGTTTCTCAAGGGCCCGGAACAATCCCTCCTCATCTACTCGTTGAAAGAATGGGAGAAGGTCTTAGACCGGACCAAGACGACGCTCGACGAAGATCAGAGCCGTCTCTTTATGCACTTTGTCGTTTCCGAGGCAGGCACGTCGGAAATCGACAAGACCGGACGCATTCTCATTCCAGGCCGTTTACGCAAACAAATCCCGTTGGATGAAGATCTCGAAATCATTCTGGTCGGGATGTATCACCGGATGGAAGTCTGGAATCCCAGCGAATGGCGCCGCTACATTGCCCGCACCGAAGACCGCTACGAACAAAACATGTCGAAGATCCAGAACCTCCTGTAAGTTCGCTCCATGCCTGCCGGACGACGTCGCACAGGCTCCCACCGTTCAAAAGTCTCCGTTCGCGTCGTCTCCTATCGACCGGCAGCCAAATCTGAACCGACGTCGAAGCAACCGTCCGACCCCGGTCTACGCCCAACGGTTCGACAAGCCCGTCCCCGAGTGCCGCTTCATATCCCTGCGTCCTCTGCAGTCGTGACAGGCATATCCATCGAGATCACGCTGCCGGTTCCCCCCAGTATCAACCATCAATACGCCACGGTCCAAGGCCGCCGGGTCCTGTCTTCGGCCGGTCGAACCTATAAGCAGCATGTCGGGCAGCAGCTCTGGCTGGCCCTGTCTCAATCCCCCCACAAGCGAGCGCTGGTGCATCGGCTTCAAACGGAACCCCTGGCCCTCTCTATTCGCTTTTATTTCACCTCACCGCTCCGCCGTGATGTCGATGGCGGACTCAAAATCGCCCAGGACGCCCTCTGTGAAGGGATCGGCCTCAATGACAATCGTATTGTGGAAACCCATCTCTACAAGGATGTCGATCGCACCAATCCCCGCATCCAGATTGCCCTCTCTCTGGCCGCCCAATAGCAGCCCCAATTCATCCAGGGCCCTCTTTAGATTCCGGCAGACTCGACCGATAAGGGTATGAACTCTTTCAACTATTTTTCTTACCTATAGCCATGGCCACAAAAACTATTTCGATCGATCAACTACGCGTTGGAATGTACGTCGCCAAGATCGACCTCTCCTGGTTTCAATCACCGTTCCTCCGGCACTCGTTGCTCATCGAACATGCGCCCCAGATTGAAAAACTACGCCGCGCCGGAGCCAAACAGATCGTCATTGATCTGCTCCGCGGGGATGATGTTGAAACATCTATTGACCTCGATATGCCGGTCTCCTCGCAAGCAATCACGTTGACGCCACAGCCCCCTCCATCGAAATCAGTTCCCAAGCCGTTGACCCAGCTGAACGAAGAATACGCCCAAGCGCTGGTTGCCAGAAAACAACTGGAGCAAGCCGTTCACTCGGTCTTCTCGTCTATTTCAGAACAGGGATCCGTTGATCCTCAGATGGCAACAGAAGCCGTCCAAGAAGTCTCGATCGTCACCAGAACCCTCCCCAACTCGGCCATCTTCATGGCTCTCAGCCAGCAGCGGGCAGGTGATTCGTCACTCAGCCAGCATGCCCTGTCCACCTGTACCTTAGCCCTTGTGGTGGGACAATCGTTCGGCTACAACCCGCTCGAACTCCAGGAACTGGCCTTAGCGGCACTGCTTCACGATATCGGCCTGCTCCAGATTCCTGCACCGATCATTCAGCGAAGCGCCAACACCTCCAGTCCGCTATCCACACACGACAGGCGGATTCTTCAGTCACACCCGCGGCTAGGCATTCTCGCCCTCGAACAGCAGGGTGGTTTTGGGACCAGAGTGTTGCAGATGATCGGGGAACATCACATCCGCCTCGATGACTCCGGGTATCCTCAAGGCACCAAAGGCGAATTTACGTCGGAACGATCACGCATCCTGATGATCGCGGATTACTACGACGAGCTCATTACGGGATTCGGCGGGGCGTCACCGCTCGCCCCCCATCAAGCGCTCCAACGGATTTTTCGGGAGTCGCAGGACGGCGCGTTCGACCAGGTGATTCTTTCGCGATTCATCAAACTGATCGGCATCTACCCGGTCCACAGCCGTGTGCAGTTGAATACAAGGGAACAAGCCGTTGTGACGGAGCTGAACCCATCGGCACTGCACCGACCCGTCGTCACGATCACCCATACTCCCGGCGGGAGTGAAACACCGAGCCCTCTCGTCATCGACCTGTCAGATCAAGCGAATGTCACGCCGGAACGCACTATTGATAAAGTGCTGGATTCCCAGGAACCGGCCCACCCCGCTTCCTCTTCACAAGCTGCCTAGGCCTAACAGGGCACGCACCGGCAACGTCGCCGATACAGCCTGCTCATGAAGACGATGTACGATTTGAAACGATCGCTACTCGTAGCGTAGCGCGTCAATTGGATTGAGGCGCGCCGCTTTATTGGCAGGATACAGGCCGAAGAAGAGACCGACCGCGAGCGAAAAGAAAAACGCCGCAATCACGGTATCGCCGGAAATAATCGTGGGCCACCCCGCGATGACGGTCGTCAGCCGGGCCCCCACCACCCCGACGACAATTCCAAGCGTCCCGCCGACAACACTCAAGGTCATGGCCTCGATCAAAAACTGCATGAGAATATGCCGCCGTTTGGCACCGACCGCCATCCGGACGCCGATCTCCCGCGTGCGCTCTGTCACCGATACGAGCAAAATGTTCATAATGCCGATGCCGCCGACGAGGAGTGACACGGCCGCAATCGACAGCAACATCACCGTCAGCGTCTGGCTCGTGCCTTCCTGTACCTTACCGATATCGACCTGCGTCCGAATGGTAAAGTCATCCCCCTGCTCGGTCTGGAGACGATGCCGGGCCCGCAAGACCTCGCGAATCTGGTCGACGGCGGCAAAGAGATCCTCCTGCCGCTCCGTCGTGGCAAACAACGCCCCGACCGAACCGATGAACTGCGTCCCGAAGACTTTCCGCTCCGCAGTACTGAAGGGGATGAACACGATGTCGTCCTGATCCGACCCCTGGGCCGATTGCCCTTTCGGCGCGAGCACGCCGATCACGCGAAACGGCACATTCTTGATGCGAATGACTGAACCGACCGGCTCCTCGCCCGCATCAAACAGATTCTCCACCACAGTTTGCCCGACCAGCGCCACACGCACTGCGGCATCCAGATCGGCCTGCGTAAATGGGCCACCGCTGGTAAACGACCAGTCGCGGATGGTCAGATAGCTTGGCGACACTCCATTCACGGACCCGTTCCAGTTCTTGTTTCCGTTCACAATCTGCATGACATCACGTTTTGCCCACCCGGTATCTTGTAGCAACGGAATACGCTTCTTCATCTCCAGCGCATCGGACACATTCAGCGTGACAACGCCCCCCTGCCCGCCCCGAACGCCGCTGACGGTCGTAGACCCCGGCAGCACAATGATGACATTGGTTCCCATACTGGCAACTTGCGCCTGCACCGCGGCCTTGGCCCCTTCCCCGATACTGACCATCGCAATCACGGCACCAACCCCGATGACAATCCCCAACATTGTCAGCCCGGCCCTGAGCCGGTTGCGGCTTAGAATGCGAATCGCGGTCATGAGCGTGAGGAGGAGAAATGCCGGCATCAGCGCCCCACCAGGGAGGATGGATGCTCAGGCTTGGTGTGCCGATCAGTGAGGACCTGGCCGTCCTTGATCACAATTTCACGGGCGGCATAGGCTGCAATGTCGGGTTCATGGGTCACCAAAATGATGGTGATCCCTTCTTCCTTATTCAACCGATCAAGAATGGTCATGATTTCCCGGCTCGACTCCGTATCGAGATTTCCGGTCGGTTCGTCGGCCAGCAACAGAGATGGCGTCGTGACCAACGCACGGGCAATGGCCACCCGTTGTTGCTGCCCGCCGGACAATTGCGTCGGATAGTGCTGTTCCCGCCCCTTCAATCCCACTCGCTCTAACGCCGCCGCTGCCAGCGTCCGCTGCTCACGAAGAGGGAGGCCACGATAGAAGAGAGGAAGCTGCGCATTTTCCAATGCGCTGGTACGGGGGATCAGATTGAAGCTTTGAAAGACGAACCCGATCTGCCGATTCCGGATCTCTGCCAGCTCATCGGCGCGAAGCGCCGCGACATCGACGCCGTTCAGCCAATAATGGCCTTTGCTGGGTTGATCCAGACAGCCCAGCATGTTCATCAGAGTCGACTTCCCTGACCCCGATGAACCCATGATCGCGACAAACTCGCCTTGTTCGATGGTGAGATTCAACCCGCGAAGGGCCTGCACCTCCACATCGCCCAGGCGATACACTTTCCACAAATCTTGGCATTGAATCAACGAGACCGGCTGACCATTGCCACTAGTCATGAGCATTCTGTCTCTTCACCGGCATTGGAACACACACAACATAGCGAGGTTCATTCCGACTAAATACCCCGATCACGCGTGCGCCGCTGTCCGCCGCCTCCGCCGAACCCTGGCGGCAACTCGCTCCCTTGGCGATTCGCTCGAGGCACATCGAGCCCCACAATCACCGTATCCTGCTCCCCCAGTGATCCACCGACGATCTCCGTCGCCACACCATCGGAAATCCCTGTCTGAACCGACACGGAGACCAACTCGCCGGACTCATCCTGCTTCCAGACCTTGCGTGTGGGAGGAACGGATTCCGCGGAACCATGCGCCGGCCGGCTGGCAGCCGGCCGGCCTTCGGCCTTCGCTGCTTTCCCTTCAGCCGATCCGCTCTCCGCACGGTCACTCTTGGGAGGCGAGAAGCGCAACGCCGCATTCGGCACCTTGAGCACCTGCTCTTTTTGCGCCACGACAATGGAAACATTCGCCGTCATCCCGGGCTTCAGACGCAAGTCCTGATTGTCGACAGCCACCACGACGTTATACGTCACCACATTCTGCACATTGATCGGAGCCAACCGCACCTGTCGGATCGATCCGGAGAACCGCACACCGGGATATGCATCCACTGAAAACGTAGCATCCTTTCCCTCACCGATCCCGCCGATATCCGATTCGCTCACGTTCGTATCCACCTGCATTTTCGTCAGGTCGAGCGCGATCAAAAACAGATTCGGCGTGGCAAAACTGGCCGCGACGGTCTGGCCGACTTCAATATTTCTGGCCACCACAATGCCATCGACGGGCGAACGAATCGTGGTGTATTTCAGCTCCAGCTCAGCCGAGTTCAACGCCGCTTCCGCCTGACGGACTTGCGCCTCAGCCACATGCACCTGCGCTTCCGCGCCCTGCGCGTTGGTCACGGCCACATCCACATCATTCTGCGACACAAAGTTCTGGTCGATCAGAGAACGAACCCGTTCGAGCTCGCGTTTACGCTGCGCCCCGTCCGTCTTGGCGCGGGCCACATTCGCTCTCGCCATTTCCAGATTACTCGCAGCCTGATCACGGCGGGCCTTAAACGGTTCCGGATCGATCACGGCCACGATGTCGCCGGCCTTCACCCGCGAATTAAAGTCCGCATGAAGACTCTTGATCATCCCGGAGACTTGGGAGCCGACTTGCACCGACACCACCGGGTTAATGGTGCCCGTCGCACTCACGATAGAGACGACGGAGCCCCGCTCGACTGCGGCGGTCCGGTAACGCACCGGCGCCTTCCGTTCTCCAGTGAAGAACACATACCCGCCGATGGCAAGCCCCACCGCCAAAATGCCGAGCACAATACCGAATCGTCGCATAGGGAGGTCCTTATCTGACCAGAAGCGAGATCATCATATCAGGAAGTTGCGGGACGAATCATCACGGGGCAGACGCCCGAAAGCACGAGGGCCGTTTCCCCTTGCGGGGAAACGGCCCTCATTGAACACGTCATCGCCCTATAGACAGTTACGGGCTGACAGAAATACGATCCTTGATCATGTCGAAAGTCTCCTTGGGGACCACATTCTTGGCCACCAATTCGCCCTTCACACGATAGGGACGATTCGTGACGATCCGATCGGCTTCGTCCTTCTTCAACCCCAGGAACAACACCATATCGCTCGCAGACGCCTTGTTCACATTCATCGCCGCCGAACCGGCTGCAGGAGCACTCGGCGCCAAAGCCGTCGGTGCTGCCCCCGGAAGCGGGGGAAGTGACGCGGACGGCGTCAGCGAACCGGTTACCGAGCGGGAACGGTCCTTGAGTTCCTTCTGATAACGGGCCACCAACGACTTCAGCGTTTCATTGTGACGCTTCACATCTTCATATTCCGCCCGCACATTCCGATTCTGTGAAGACACCGCTTTCAACTTATCTTCCAACTCCTTCGTACGTGTATCAATCGACCCACGCTCTTTGTCCCGCCCATGCTCAATGCGCTGCAGCTCATCGCGAGCCGCTTGGGCTTCGCCGCCGAATTTCACATTCAGCTCCTTCAGCGTCTTCACCTGCTGCTCCATCGCGTTCTTCTGCTGGCGCGTCTT
>JACOEJ010000082.1:0-4090 GCA_024998645.1 Nitrospira sp. | reverse complement strand
GCTCCTTCAGCGTCTTCACCTGCTGCTCCATCGCGTTCTTCTGCTGGCGCGTCTTTTCCAGCTCCATCTTCGCGCTATCCGCTTCCGCCAGCGCATCCTGGTACTTCTTATTCGACACCACGCAGCCGCTGGTCATCATGGCGACGACCACCAGCACCGACAAAATCCACTCACGTCTCATACGAACCTCCCCCTCTTACGATAAACTACGCATTAGTGAGATCACTCGCCGCTCTGCACCCAGAGCGCAACCCGTACTTCCATTTCCTACTGTCCTTGTTCAATTTGTGTGTATGCCATCAGTCCTTCTTTGTCAACATATTTGCAGCTGTCGCCGTAAATCCGCATCGCTCGGGAGCGACCGGCAAGAAGCGTCTGTGAACTTGACGGCAACCGATAGCTCTGTGATGATCGCGAAGATACTTCATCTCCACAAGCACACTTTTCAATACAGGAACGTCATGACTGAATGGGGACCTGCGTTAGCGGTTATTCTTGGCATTGTGGAAGGGCTGACGGAATTTCTGCCAGTCTCCTCAACCGGGCATCTGATCCTCGTGGGCCATGCACTCGGGTTCACAGGTGATGCGGCAGCTAACGCAGAAATCTCGATTCAGCTCGGGGCTATTCTCGCTGTCATCGTCTTTGAACGGGAGAAGATCCGCCGCTTACTCTCCGGCGCATGGCAGGAACAGGCGGCATTGCAAACCTTGCAACGGAGCGGCCGCCATCCGACCTGGAACGCATTGATCCGGGCGTCCATCCAGGTCCATCCTCACTTATGGTTTGTGATCGGGTTGGGACTCGCCTTCCTCCCTGCCGCAAGCGTCGGCTTCCTCGCTCACGGGTGGATCAAATCCGTGCTGTTCACTCCACAGACCGTCGCCGCCACCTCAATCATCGGCGGACTGATCATTCTCGCAGTCGAAGCCCGGCAGCCGAAAATCCACACCACACAGCTGGACCGGGTCTCGATCACGTCCGCCTTCTGGATCGGCGTAGCCCAGTGCGCTTCGCTGATCCCCGGCATGTCACGATCCGGCTCCACCATCATCGGCGGCTTACTCGCCGGGCTCGACCGCAAAGTCGCAACCGAATATTCTTTCTTTCTCGCGTTGCCCACAATTATCGCCGCGACCGCCTATCAAATGCTGAAGGCGAAAGCGACGTTCAATCAGGCAGACTATGTGGCGTTGGGCATCGGCATGCTCGTCTCGTTTCTCGTCGCCTGGGCTGTCATTGCGGCTTTCCTGACCTACGTCCAGCGGCACACTCTACGGGTGTTCGCCTACTACCGTATTGCGCTCGGCGTCCTCGTGTTTATAGTCGTACGCTAGCAAGCGGCACCGTGTGAGTCGTTTCGCGCGGATTGCGAACGGGACACTACGGGGATGTTTCGTGGTGACGGGAAGACTGCGGGAAACTGAGAAGAACGACTCGTTACGTGCCGGGGGTCTGAACTGAGGGAGTCTCCGGCACTACCGGCGGGAGATCCTGTTTTTCAAACATGAAGTGGATGATGAGAAAGATCACGCCGACCGTGATCGCGGAATCCGCTACGTTGAACGCCGGCCAGTGATAGTTGTCGATATACACATCCAGGAAATCGATCACCTCCCCGAACCGCAGCCGGTCGATGAGATTACCAACCGCGCCGCCGAGAATCGCCGACACACTCAACCGCCCCATCCAGTCCCGCTCAGGCATGCGGTAGAGAATCGTCCCGAGCAACACCAGCGCAAAAATCGACGTGAGTCCGAAGAATACCATCCGGAAGGCATTGCTGCTCCCCGCTAGCAGGCCGAATGCTGCGCCCGGGTTGCGGATATAGGTGAAGCTGAACAGATTGGGAATAATCGGAATGGATTCATGCAACCGCATCGTCTGCATAATGTGCTGCTTCGAGAGCTGATCGATGACGATCACCGTTCCCGTCAATGACCCCAACAGCACATTGCGAAGCAGTGAGCCCTTCAACGAATCGCCTCCAGGCACCGGTCACAGAGCGTCGGATGTTCTGCATCTGCGCCGACCGCCTCGCGATAATTCCAACAGCGTTCGCATTTGGCAGCTGACGACTTCGCCACCGATACCTGAATCCCCGCCTGCCCGGCAGAGCTCTGCGACAGCGTGACCTTCGAAACGATGAAGATCGTACCGAGATCCCTCTCGTAGGGTTTCAAGAACTGATAGGCCTTGTCGTCCGCCTCAAGCTGAACATGCGCTTCAAGCGACGATCCGATCACCTTGTCGCGACGGCTTGCCTCAAGCACACCCTGCACCTGACTGCGATAATCCAGCAAGGTTTCCCAACGTGTGGCCAACTCCGCATTGCGCCACAGCGGGTCGACCTCCGGGAATGTGGCCAGATGCACACTCTGCGCACCGAGCCCTCCGGGAATCTGCGCAGACACCACCCGCCAGATCTCCTCTGCCGTGAAGCTCAGGATCGGCGCCATGAGTTTCGTCATGGCCATCACGATATCGAACAGCACCGTCTGCGAGCCGCGGCGCAACGGAGAGTCGGTCCGGAAGGTATAAAGCCGGTCTTTCAGAATATCGAGATAGACGGAACTCAGATCCACCGAGCAAAAATTGTTGAGCGCATGGAAGATCGTATGAAACTCAAAGTCGTCATAGGACTTCCTCACCCGTGGGATCAGCTCGCTCAGCCGATGCAGAGCCAATCGGTCCAACTCAGGCAACTGCTCGTAGGGGATGCGGTCTTTCTCCGGATCGAAGTCATACAGATTGCTCAGCAGAAAACGGCAGGTATTTCTGATCTTCCGATAGGCCTCAATGAGATGGGTCAGGATTTCAGGTGAGATTCTGAGATCGTCACGATAGTCCTGCGCAGACACCCACAGACGCAGAATCTCTGCGCCTGATTGCTTGATCACATCCTGCGGAGCGACGACATTCCCCGCCGACTTGGACATCTTCTTGCCCTGCCCATCGAGGACAAATCCGTGGGTCAGCACGGCCTTGTAGGGCGCGCGGCGATCGGTCGTCACACCGGCCAGCAGCGCGCTATGGAACCAGCCCCGATGCTGGTCAGACCCTTCGAGATAGAGATCCGCCGGCCACCACTTTCTGGGCTTGAGCACAGCGGCAAAGCTCACGCCGGACTCGAACCAGACGTCGAGAATGTCCCGCTCTTTTTCAAACGCGGTCCCGCCGCACTTGGCACAGGCGGTTCCGGCAGGAAGCAACTCTGCGGCCGATCGCTCGAACCAGACATCCGCGCCCTTCGACTCCATGAGACCGGCGACGTGATCGATAATGGTCGGGTCGGCGACGACCGTCCGGCAACCCGTGCAGGTGAAGCCGGGAATCGGCACGCCCCACACACGCTGACGTGAGAGACACCAGTCCGGCCGGTTTTGGATCATGCCGTTGATCCGGTCGCGACCGTAGGCAGGAATCCACTGAACCCGCTCGATCTCCGCCAGGGCTTCTTTGCGCAGATCGTTCGTCTCCATCGACACAAACCACTGTTCCGTTGCCCGGAAAATGACCGGACTCTTGCAGCGCCAGCAATGCGGGTACGAGTGATTCAGTGAACCGTGGCCCAACAACCGCCCGTTGGCCTGGAGGAATTCCACGATTTTCGGGTTGGCCTTAAACACATGCTGGCCGGAGAATTCTTTGACGACATCCGTAAACCGCCCGCCGTTATCGACCGGCGCCAGGATCTCCAGCTTCTCACCGACCGACGCGCTCGCGTTGTGGTTGAGGACCAGGATATAGTCCTCCATGCCGTGGCCCGGCGCGATATGCACACAGCCGGTTCCCTGTTCCAGCGTCACAAAGTCGCCGAGCAGAATCGGGGACAAACCGGTCGTCAGCGGCCGTTGCGTTTCCAATCCTTCGAAACCTTCTCCGCCCTTCTTCACCCCTACGACTCGATAGCCTTCAAGCTTGCACTCCTTCGCTACGCTCTCTAAGAGCTTTTCGGCCACGATCAGCAGTTCGTCGCCGACCTGAACAAAGGCATAGTCGAAATCGCGATGGAGACAGACCGCTTGATTGGCCGGAAGCGTCCAGGGTGTGGTGGTCCAGATGACGACCGACACCGACTTGATGCCGT
>JACOEJ010000081.1:6571-13287 GCA_024998645.1 Nitrospira sp. | reverse complement strand
CGAAGGAATATCCCGAAAGATCGACGATGACGGAGAGGACAGCGATAGCGCTGCCGGCGCATCGAACGGAACCTCAGCCGCAACGCCTCCCCGGGAAAACTGCTGATTCAGCGACTGCAAAGCAGGAGAGTCGACGACTTGGCGGTCCTCCGCTGCATGGGCCCCAACAGGAACAGCCAGCAACGAGAACAACAACGACGCGATGCTGAGACAAAGATTCATATTGAGATCATACAAACGAAACTGTATCCACACAAGCCCGCCCCCCACCCCATTCTGCAACGAAGAGCCATCACTCAAGCCGTTGGGAAGACTAGTGCAGCAACTTCTTCCCTTCCTCAAGCGCTTTCAGCCACGGCTCTGGAAGATCCACAAGGTACGGCAACAACGGCACCATCGGGCCAAGCGCGGAGCCGACCAGCTCCGAGAAGGATCGGACATCGAACGGTACGACGCGCATCGCATGGATATGGGCATAGACCTGATTGAGGGCATTCAATCCGGCAAGATCGCTCCCGCTCATCAGCTCATAGTGTCCACTGGAGCAGGCCTTCAGCCATTTCTCTTCGAACGCCAGCGCCCGCTCCATCGACCGTTCTTGAAATACCTCCAACGCCCGCGCCTTCGCCTGATAGAGCTGCGTCGTAAACATGAACAGCGGGAGGGTAAAGAGCAGCGGCGCTCCGATAATGAAGCCGGCGGCGTAACCCCAGACCGAGACGACCCCTATGGTCGCGCCCTCGAAGTTCAGCTTGTAGAGAATCGTAGGGGCCACATAACTGATGCCGTAGGCCAGAATCACGAGTCCAAACTTTGTCTGGGTATCACTGAGAAACCCGATCCCTCCGGTTTTATCCGGATGTGAAGGCACCAGATTCAACCGAAGGCGGGAAATTTCATACAAATACCAGGTCCACAGACCGGTCTTGACCGTCCAGCGCAGCCACCAGTACGTCGTCAACGGGCCGACAAACGCCGCCTCCCATAGCCCCGGCCAGGTCAGCAGTTGTCGGTTTCCGCTCTGTTCCATGGCATGCCAGGTGAGTCGGTCGTTGTACATCTCCGGAATCATCCAGGCAGCCGTCAGCCCGTATGCGACTGCGACACAGACCAGATCCGGCCAGGTCTGGCGACGCAGTTGCTTCAGTTGCCAGTTGATCCGCACGAGTCGAACCGCTTCACCGGGCTGCACCACACCGGTCGTCAAAAAACATCGAGCCGCTTCCCGGGTTTGCCAGTCAATCACGCGCTCCGCGATCAAGAAGATCGGCAGGCCAAGGAGTAATTGCCCATAGGCGGCAAAGTCCAAAAAGAAGTTCTGACCGGGAGGTTTCGTCCAGTGAACATCCGAAACGATGGCGAGGAGCGCGAGCGGAATCCAGGTGATGGCAATCAGGTAGAGACTTCGCTTGACCAGATCCCAGACACGATAGCTGCCCATCCCAAGACGCTGAAAAATCCTGGTGACCAGATCGCCCTCAAACAGACTGAAGGGAACGGTTTCAGAGAATTCGGCGGCGGACTGGAGATGCGTCATGGACCACACCTGCTCTGGACACAGGAGTCTGCGCGGGCGGCCACTATAGCACTGTGACCGGAATGCTTTCACCTGCGGATCGCCGGAGCTCCGGAGATCGCTTCAATTGCCCGGGTGCGCCACCCACTTGATTGACTCAGCATTTGGCCTGTAAGCTTTGGCCCCTGCAACGAGAGGAGGTCCCGATGGCCTCGTTCCGGCTCGCGTTATTGATCGCCCTCATTGCGATTCCAAGTCTGCTCTCGCCCGTAGCCGCTATCGCTACAATCCCATCGAAGGCCGCACCTCCTTATATGGAAGGGCTGGATGCTCTGAATGAGGGCCGTTGGCCGGACGCCGTCTCGGCATTTTCTCGCGCACTGGATCAATCGGATGACGACCCCGACATTGTGCTGGCCCGCGGAGTGGCAAAGACGCTCGCGGAAGATTTTCTGCGCGCACAGAAGGACCTCGAACGGGCGCAACGACTAGGGTCCCGGGGCCGCGAAGCGCAGCTGTGGGTGTGGGCAACCGAAGCGATGAGCGGAAATATCCTTGTCCCCGACCATGCGCTGGGAGGCGGGCCGAGAGGCCTTCCGTCGGACCGTCCGGCGGTCGTGAGCATTCCGGGACATGTCGCCCAGGGAGGAAACGACTATTCCTCCGAATACGGTTCCTTCATCGTCTATAAACTCGCGATGGAATATCAGAAGCATCGTCTGCCGGCCGATTCCGGCGGTTCAGGCAATCCCAACGGCACGAAAAGCCCCCAGATGCGGCAGGCGATGTTGAAAGCCGGGCAGATGTTTGCCGAGCGGAATTACCGGCGGCCGGAGTTGGCCTCGCTGAACGTCTCGCGAGCTAAACAGACATCCGGCAGCAATGTCTCCGGCGGCGGAACCCTGGCCTACGTGGAACGCGCACTCGCGGCGAATCCGGGCGATGCTGATGCGCAATTCCAGGCAGGAAAGGCCTGGCTCGACGCGGGCCGACCGGCCAGCGCCCGCAAAGCCTTCACCATCGCCACGACCCTCAAGACCGACTTCTCTGATGCGTACCTTGGGCGGGCGACGGCCGCAGCGCGGCTGGGCGATGAACCACGCATGAGCGCAGACCTGGCGGTCTATAAGAAAGCAGGCTGGCTCGCGACACGGTCAGCCCGCTCGGCTGTTGAGGAGGAGCTCGGCACATACAAAACGACGGGCTCGGCCCAGAAACTGCTGGCCGAGTTGCGGGAGGCGGCGCAATCCGGAAAGCCGATGGATCAATTGACCGGCATCGCTTCAAAACTGCACCGGGTGGCGGGAGCGCAGCGGCTGCGCTACGACGAAATCTATCAGGACCGCCTGCGGGTCCTTGAAGATGCGGTCCGGGACAATCCCAAGAATCCGGACAAGCTGGTCGACCTGGCGGCCTACATCGTCGAAGAAGCCGAGAATCGCGGAGAAAAAGTCGAGCCGCGCAGGGAACTGCAACCCTACCGTTTCCAGGAATCCCGCGAGAAGGAATTGCAGCGAGCCATTCAACTTGCCGATCAAGCGCTTGGTCTGGACGCCAAACACGTCGGCGCCATCATGCAGAAAGCCGTGGCGTTGACCGGGCTGAAGCAATACAACCAGGCCGACAAATTGGCGGGTCAGGCACTGGAACTCGCCGGCAATAATCCCGATGCCCTGCGCCTCTATGCGAAGTTTCGCGCAATGCGCGCGAACCAGATGTCTGCGGAAGCGGCAGGCCTGCGCCAGGAGCGGTGTTCGAGTTCGTCGCACGATGAAACGCGAAGTGACGGCGTCTATCGGGTGACAGCGACGACCTGCTACCCGCCCTCGCAAGCCGACTTGCAACGGGCCGCGCAATTGGAGGCTCTCGCGGCCGAACTGCGGCACCGGGCCAGGGCCGCGTTAGAAAAAGCCGCGAAGGTCACCAAAGGCACCGTGGATGGCTTCCTGATTCTCGCCGACCTCGCCTTGTGGGAAGGCAAGACTGCGGAGGCGCAGGCGGCCCTTGAGCAGGCCGTCAAGCTCGATCCCAAATCGTTGGAAGCCCAGGACCGGCTGGTGCAGTTCTATGCGCAATCAGGGCAACAGGAAAAGGCAGAGGAGCAGCGATTGATCGCCGCCAATCTGATCCAGACGACCGCCGCGCCGCTGTTGCGTCTCGCATGGAATCGCACGGAGAAAACCGCCTGGCAGGGAGCCAGGGGCTATCTCACGAGAGCGAGCCAAGTCGATCCGGAAGACGCCCGCATCCCCGCCTATCTCGGCGTGGTTCTCGAGGGTGACGACAAGATCGACGAAGCGGCGGCGGCCTATCGAACGGCCCTGGCGCTGGAAGAAGCGCGCCTGCAATTGGACGAACCGGCAACGAAGAACGACAAGCCGATGGGCCGTGACGCGCTGGACTTTGGCTTGGCGATTCAGGCGCGCTTCCATCTGGCAGCGCTCGCCGAGCAGGCCGGTAAACAGGCTGACGCGCTGACCCACTATCAAGCCGTACTCGGCTATGAGCAACGGATGCAGCGTGGCTTCGAATCCCGCCAGATGTTCACCGCCATGTGGCCCGACCAGCAACCGGAAAAGGGTGCCGTCGTGATGGCGCCCAAGAATGCGGCAACCCTCGTGGCTGACGCACATCTGCAGACCGGCAAACTGCTCTCGGCAATGGGCAAACACGACGAATCGATCGAGCACTTTAGAGTCGCAGCCATGTACGGGCCCTTGAGAATGGCCGGCATGCCGCAGATCGGCAATGCCCGAGGCGATACCAATTTCAGCCACCTCGCCGGCGGCCCGGCATCTGAAGCGCAGTTCTACCTGGCGAAGGAACTGATGACGAAGGGCGATATCCAGGGAGCGCAACGGATGTTGTACGAAGCCGGCCGCAATCTTCCGGATCACCTGCGCAAGGATCTGAACGAACTGAACATGGCCATGGCCCGCCAGTATTCCCGTCAGCCGCACGATCCCTACTCCGGCATGAGCGAAGAGAAACGACCCTATATCGATCAGCAGACGCGACAGGATCAGCAACGTTCTCAGATGGCCATAAGGCAAATGGCGCCCCGGGCGCGGGTTGTCCCGGAAGTCGTCGGCAGATGGGACATGAAACCTGACAATCAGTTTCTCCCGAAGAAAACATTAACGATCGAAGCCGACGCCAACTATAAGCTCGTGTCGACCGACGGCTCGACCTCACAAGGCAAAATGGACGTCCAGATAGGACGCGATCCGGTACGGGGCAGATCGGAACCGTCCCGTGGCCAAATGATGCTCTACGACGAGACCTCGGGACAGATCGGCACTATGTGGTATGAATTCACAGGACCGGATGTGATGGAAATTACTGAAATGGACAGCACGAAGTACACCACGAAACGGCAGCGGTAACATTGTGGGCGCTCGATTCTCCACCTGTTGGGTCGCCTCCCTTGCACTCACAGGGGGCTTGCTGATTTCGTCGCCCGGTCTTGCGCAACCGCAGGGATCGGATGTCTTCAGCTCATCCGGCGAGTACGATCGCTTTGCCGTCGGCGGCGCGCACCGCTGGTACGACAACCACTCGACGGAATTCAAGCAGAAATCCAGTCACTGTCTTTCGATTCTCGATGAGGCCAAAGCGTTTCAAGACAAAGCCTTGGCGCTCTATGAAGAAGCCAAACGTCCCGGCAACAGCCGGCGGCAAACCGAATTGGTCAGGCAGGCGAACGAACAGATTCGTCTCCGCGGAGAAAAGCTGCGCGCTTTCAAGGACTGCGTGAACCAGGCCATTAGTCAGACCGGCCCTCAATCAGACCAGTTCGCATCCACCGGCACCGGAACAGCCCCCGACGACGTCCAGACTCAACCGACGCCTCAGCCGTCTCCCGGTCCGGACAATGGCGGAAGCAAGGGCATCAAACGGATACCGGAGAAGCCGTCCACTCCGCGAACCACGCCACAAGCGTTGACCCTAGAGAAAGCAGTGGATGATTGTTTCGCCAATTCAGTCCCGAACTACCGGAATCCCAACTGGACCCGTTTCAGTCCCGCGGCGCTGCGCCCCGATCAAGCTGGGCAATTGCAACAATCGTTCGATATTTCCGGATTCGGCGCCGACCAGGCCCTCGATCTCGACGAAGCAGTCTATGGAGCGTGGAAGGACCGTGAACTCATGCGCGATTATCTCGTCGGTTGGCTGACCCATTGCCTAACGGATCAGAAGGTCTTGCCCAAACAGGACCCGCGCATTCCCTATAGACGATTCATGGAAGCTCGCGAGCCGGTTGACTCGAAACATCCGAAACGCATCACCAGGCGATTCGAGGAATTCGGGTACGGCTACCGCAGCTACCCCCTCCCGCCGTTCTGGGACCACGACGTCGCCGGACCGCCGGCGCCTGCGCAGTAAATCTCGTGAAACACCGTACTCCCCTCCACTACGGCGGAAAGCCCTGCCCACCATCCCTAAGCGCAAACGCCATGTCGCAGTAGGGCCGAGCCCTGATCGCCAGAGCGCCTTGAAACCCAAAACGTGTGGGACGCTGACAACTCGGCGGAAAGGGATTGCAGCGCGACGATTCGCATAGCAATCTCCGAATCGAAGGCGGGGAAGAGAGCAGCCGAAAGAGGGTAATTTTAGCGGACGGAACCCCGTCGATCAACCGGAGCTGCGGTCAGACATCCATCTTGCATCCCATGATCATCCGGTCTATCTTCTGCCTGGCACGCCCGTGCCTGTATCGGCGGCGCGGTCTTACGAATCCGGCGATCACTTCCTATGGAAGCTGGCAGACGATTATGGGCATAGCGTCGATTCTCGGCCTGATCACCATCGGACTGCTTGCCTACCTCGGCGCTGTCCGTAAAAAACCCGCCGGGGTTGAATTCTACGCGGGATGTCTCTCTACGATCCTGCTCGTGCTCCTGCTGGAGCTCACCACACAAGGGTTGATCTCACACGTGCCCCAGTGGGCGCAGCCATGGTTGGCCTTCATTGCGTACCTGGCGACCTGCTTCGTCATCCTGAAAACACTGGACCTGCTGTTCATCGAGGACTACCTCGTCGAGAAGCGGGGGAAATATATCCCCCGGATGCTCCGCCTGATCTTCCTGCTCGTCGGGGTCACGCTGACGGGCCTCGTCCTGCTTCGGGCGGTTCTCGATATGGATCCGTTGACCTTGATTGCGCTCCCGACCATCGCCACCGCCGTGGTGGGGTTCGC
>JACOEJ010000081.1:0-6471 GCA_024998645.1 Nitrospira sp. | reverse complement strand
GAGCAGTTTCGCGCCATCGATTTCTTAGCGATACTCGACGCGGAGGCGCTGCACTCGCTGGCCGAGCACGCGCAAAAACGCGTCTACCTGCCCGGCGAGCAGGTCGTGCGGGAAGGCGAACCGGGAGAAGAACTCTTCGTGGTCATGGAGGGCGAGGCCGACGTCGTGATCAAGACGGGTGATCAAACTACGCCGGTCGCCGCGCTCAAGAAAGGACAGTTCTTCGGCGAAATGTCCCTGCTCACCGGAGCCCCACGTTCCGCCACGGTCCAGGCGAAATCCCAGCTGACCGTCACGGTCATCGGCAAGAACGCCATGAGCCAAGTCATCTCCCGTGCCCCCGGTCTGGCAGAGCAATTCGGCACAATCCTCACGACCCGGCAATCGGCGCTGGCGGCTACGCGCGAAACCGCCGATCGCGCGTCAAAGCTGAGATCCGGCGCAGAGGACGGAAAGTCGCTCACCGCGAAGATCCTCCAATTCTTCCGTCGGTCTGGGAACTGATCCCCGACCGGCTCCTGTCATCGACGGTGGAGCCGTAAGATGCAAGCCGCCACGCAATACAACAAGGTAATCTCCGGAACAGTGGTGGGAGGAGCGATATGGCTCCTCGCCTTGGCCCTGCACTGGTCGGGATGGCTCACCGTCACAGAGCTCAAGACACTCGACCATCGATTCCATCGATACGCGGATTCCGCCAAGGCCGGGAACGACATCGTACTGGTCGCTGTGGATGAGGCCAGCCTGGAATCCTACGGCCAATGGCCCTGGTCCCGTGACCGGCACGGGTATGTCGTCCACTACTTGAAAGAGGCCGGCGTCAAAGCCGTAGTCTTCGATCTCCTGTTTCTCGAACCGGATCGGTCCGGGGAGGAGTTTGATGCGGTATTCGCCGAAGAGATGCGGGCCGCCGGAAACGTCTATCTGCCGTTCCTGATGCAGGACGAGCAGAAGCCCTCCGGTGGCTCGGCCGCTTCCCCTGACGGTGTGCAAGAGTACCCGCTCGAGATCTTGAAAAAAGCGACGATCGCGCTCGACGATCAGAGCCCTCTGCCAACCGGAACAGTCCCGACCTATACCGACGCCAAATTGCCCTTGCCGCTGCTCGCGCAGGCCGCTCACGGTCTCGGATATATCAATCTGACCCCGGACATCGATGGAACCACCCGCCGCCTTCCCCCACTGGCATACGCGCAACATCAGGCATTCCTGCACATCAGCACGACCGTCGCACGCGACCTCCTGCAAGCGGATCGGGCATCCCTGCATCTTCGGGAACTTCGACTTGGACCGGTGTCGATTCCCTTGACCGCTGAACAGGACATGGTCATCGACTGGCACGGATCGCTGGAGAATCGGGTCTACCCCGTCTATCCCATCGGAGCCGTCCTCCGCTCGTTTACGGACATACAGGCTGGCAAGCCGCCCCTGCTGGACCCGGCGCTGTTTCGCGACAAAATCGTGTTCATCGCCACCACCGCCGCCGGGACGTACGATCTCCGCGTGACACCGCTTTCCCCTTTCGCACCCGGCGTCCTCATCCACATGTCGGCGCTCGATAACATGCTGAGACATCGCCATCTCCAGCCGGCATCGTGGGGCATCTTCGCGTTCTCCACACTCGTCCTGACGCTCGCTACCGCCTGGGCCTTCATGTTGATGCAATCCCAGTGGGTCAAGGCGGCCACCATCGCCGGCCTGGCCACCGCTTACTACGGACTCGCCGTCCACGCCTTTACATCGTACGGGCTCTGGCTCGATCTCGCCATTCCCGAAGGCGCGCTGGCCGTCTCGTTTGCCACCGCCGCGACCGTCGAGTACCTCACGGAAGGGAGACAGCGCCGGCAACTGCGGACGGTCTTCGACAAATACATGGCGGCTGAGGTGGTCGATGAGATCATGCGGAATCCGGAAGCGATCCGGCTCGGAGGCGAGAAAAAAGAACTGTCGGTGATCTTTTCTGACATCGCCGGATTTACGTCCATCTCGGAACAGATGGATCCGGAACGGCTCGTCGAACTCCTGAACCAGTATCTCTCGGCCATGACGGAGATCATTCTCCGCCACCGGGGCAACGTGAATAAGTACCTGGGGGACGGCATCATGGCGATCTTCGGGGCGCCGCGCGGAGAGCCCAATCACGCCAGCCTTGCCTGCTTTGCCGCCCTGGATTCGCAGCGGGAGCTCGCCAGGCTGCGCGAGCGGTGGAAAGCCGAGGGACAGCCGGAAATCCGCGCGCGCATCGGCATCAATTCCGGCTGGCTTGTCGTCGGCAATATGGGGTCGCAAGCTAGAATGGAATACACGGTGATGGGCGATGCCGTGAATCTGGCCTCCCGCCTGGAGGGCGCGAACAAGTTTTACGATACGCTGATCCTGTTGGGTCCCCGTACGTACGAACTCGCCGCCGGGGACATCGAAGCGCGGGAAGTCGACCGCATGCGGGTCAAAGGCAAACAGGAGCCCGTGGTCGTCTTCGAATTGCTCGCCCGCAAAGGAGACCTGTCTGACGAACGACGCCGTGTCATCGAAACCTATCGAACCGGGCTCGAGGCCTACAAACAGCGAGATTTCAAAACAGCGGCCACGCAATTTGAGGCCGCGCTGGCACTCGACCCCAAAGACGGCCCAGCACGGGTTTACTTGGAAAGGGCCAAGGAGTACCTTATAGTTCCGCCTCCCGAAGAGTGGGATGGCGTGTATGAACTCACATCGAAGTGAGCGAGGATCCCGTGAATCACCGTCATACCCTCCTTGCCGTCATGGTCTTCATGGTGACCGTTATGACCATGACCGATGCCGCCTTGGGCGAAACCCTGTACGTCAGTGCCAAGAGCGCCCAGTTGCGCTCAGGAAAGACTTCCCTGGACCCTGTCGTTGCCGGCCTCAAGCTCGGCGAGAGCCTGGAAGTGGTGAAACGCGAGGAGCGCTGGCTGCAAGTTCGAACCGCCAAGGGTGTCCAGGGGTGGATCTATGCCACTCATGTGTCCGAGTCGAAACCGGCGGGAGGAGACAACGAGCTGGCCGCCCTGGGGAAGGGGTTCAGACAAACCGAGGCCTCGAGTGTCACCGCCTCGGCCGGCGCCCGCGGGCTTGATAAAGCATCGGAGAGTTATGCCAATCGGGCCGGGATTACCCAGCAGCATCGCGATGCCGTGGATCGGATGACCGCCAACAAGATTCCCGACGAAGATATCCAGGCATTCCTCAAAGCCGGGAGGCTCGGCGAATATGCTGAATAGATCATCCCGCGGGCTCCTCGTTGTCGGCCTGGTGCTGTTCTCGACCGCTGGTGTGACCGGCTGTGCGGAAATTCAGAAGGCTGCCGAAGGCGCCGCACGAAGCTCGGGAAACGAACGGCTGGCGAAAACGATTCATGGCGGCGGGACACTCATCGGCGGACTGCTTCCTATCGGCTATGAAGAGGAACAGACCATCGGACAAGCGATCGCCTTGCAGGTAGTGGCCCGCTATGGCGGGGTCTATGACCAACCCGACCTGACGCGATACGTGAACCTGGTCGGCCGCGGTGTCGCGTTGACCTGTGATCGCGCCGACATCGACTATCGGTTTGCAATCCTGAACCACGACTCGATCAACGCCTTCGCCGCCCCCGCAGGCTATATCTTCGTCACCCGCGGGTTGTTGAAAACGATCAAGAACGAAGCCGAGCTTGCAGCAGTGTTAGGCCATGAGATCGGTCACGTCACCCAGAAGCACATCCTCGACGTCATTCAGCGGTCGAAACAGATCGCCGGCGTGGCGGAAACCGGCCTGGCTTACGCGAACAAGAATCCCGACGCGTTCAAGAACGTGATCGACGGAGCGGTCAAGAAGCTGTTGGACGAGGGGCTGGACCAGGGAAAGGAGCTGGAGTCCGACCGATTGGGAGTCATCTTCGCATCGCGCGTGGGTTACGATCCGACCGCCTACGAGACGTTTCTGGACCGGCTACGGACCCTCAAAGGCGACGACCGTGCCTTCTTCAAAACGCATCCGGATTTCTCTAACCGGCTCTCGACCGTCCGCTCAACTATCAGTGAGCAGAAGCTGAAAGCCACGGGCATTCTCCTCGCCGATCGCTTCAGCCGCTCATCGAGCGGAGCGCTGTAGCGCCGGCGGATACCTCCCTCCTCACAATTCCCGCCACCCCACATCCGGCTGTCGCCACTCCAGCCGGACGCCCACGCCCCCGCATTGACCCTCCGCCGGTTGCTTCCTATACTGCAAAGAGATCGGAGATACTCGTGTGAAAATTGTCGTCAGCCTGGCTATCGGATTCCTCCTCCTCGTCGGCGTGATCCTCGCGCTGCCGTTTCTCATCGATCTGAACCAGTATCAAGACCGGTACAAACCGCTGATCGAAGAGGCGCTGAATCGCAAGGTCCAACTTCAAGACATCCGCCTGACCATCTGGCCCCGCCTCGGCGCCCGTATCGGCGGGGTGACCATCCTCGACGATCCGGCCTTCAGTGCCGGGCCCTTTACGTCGCTGACGTCGCTGGACGTCGGGGTAAAACTCCTGCCCCTCCTGAGTAAGCAGGTGGAAGTCGAGGAGATCTCTCTCCGCGATCCGGTCATAACGGTCATCACCGACAAAAACGGCGTGATGAATGTGTCGACCATCGGGGCCAGGACAGCGTCCTCGTCTACCGCAGAGCCGGGCACGGTTCCACCTCCCGCAGGAGACCCGTTGCAATTCCTGGCCTTGTTCGCCGTGGATCGTGTTTCGATCGAAGGCGGAAAGCTGACCTATCGCGATCTTTCGACGGCGCCGGTCACGGAATACCAGGCGCAGGACTTCGAACTGTTGTTGAAGTCCGTCCGTCTCGGACAAACGCCTTCAATCCACCTCAAGGCCACGGTTCTGCCCTACAATCTTCCGGTCACGCTGGACGGCGGGTTCGGCCCGCTGGTCGAAACACTCGAGGTGCAGCAGTACGATTTCTCGTTGGGATTCGGCAAGATCGCGCTCGCAGTGAAGGGAGCTCTCATAGGGGGCAGGTTGGATGCGACCTTGTCTGCTCCCGCCATCAACACGGCCGATCTTCCCGTCGCCCTGCCGCTGCAAAAGCCGCTGCTGATCAAGGATCTGCTGGTGACCGCCAAGGCGCCGTACCCGCTCAAGCAGGGCCGATCGCCGCTGGAGCTGGCAGACATCTCGAATCTGAGTCTGGCGCTCATCACGGGTAATTCATCCGTACAGGTCAAAGGGACCGTCCTCAACGGCCAGGCCAATGTGACGCTCTCCTCCCCTTCACTCAACACCGCTGACTTGCCGGTCGCCGTCCCGCTGACCAAGCCGGTGGAGCTGAAAGATCTCACCCTTACGGCCAAAACCCACGTGCCGTTCAAATCGACGGCACCCCCATTGGAGATCGCTGATGTCTCCGACCTGCGTGTCGCCGTCGCACTGGGCCAGTCGCTGATCCATGTGAAAGGCACGGTCCTCAACGGCCAAGCCGCCATGACCGTATCTTCGCCTTCTGTGAATACCGCTGATCTGCCGATCGCCGTCCCGCTGGCCAAGCCGGTGGAGCTCAGGGAGCTTACCGTCACCGCCAAAACCCGCGTGCCGTTCAATCCTGCTGCACCGCCGTTGGAAATTGCCGATGTCTCTGACTTGCGCGTCGCGGTCGCACTGGGCCAGTCACTCATGCACCTCAAAGGGACCGTCCTCAATGGTCAGGCCAATGTGACGCTCTCCTCCCCTTCACTCAACACCGCTGACTTGCCGGTCGCCGTCCCGCTGACCAAACCGGTGGAGCTGAAGGATCTCACCGTCACGGCCAAAACCCGCGTACCATTCAAACCGACGGCCCCCCCATTGGAGATTGCCGATATTTCCGACCTGCGCCTGGGAGTGATTCTGGGAAAATCTGTGCTGTCGGTCAAAGGCACCGTGCTGACCGGCCACGCAAATGTGACTCTCTCATCGCCCTCGGTGCAGACCGGAGACCTGCCGGTCGAAACCGGGCTCGCGAAATCCGTGGAGCTCAGAAATCTGCTCGTCAATGCCGATCTCAAGGGACCGAACGCGCGTCTCTCCAACGCCTCCTTTCAACTGTTCGACGGCCAGTTCAAGGCGGATGGAGAGATGTCGACAGGCTCGCCGGCTCCGCCGTTTCGCGGTAAGGTCAGGATCGACGGCCTTCAACTCGGCCCTGCGCTGGCGGCCATCAGTCAGGACAGCACAGTCTCAATGAGCGGAACGGCAGCGATGGACCTGGCAGTGACGGGGCGCGGCTTCACCATGCCGGACCTGACCAAGGCGTTGGAGGGACCGGGACATCTGCGGATCAAGAACGGGAAGATCGAAGGGATCAACCTCATGGAGGAGGCAGTCACACTCTTGAAGGTTGCAGGCCTCTCACCGGATCGCCTCAAAGCGACCGCGTTCTCGGCCATCGAAACCGATGTCATGATCAAGCAGGGCCTCGTCACTGTGCAGAAACTGCTGATGGACAGCCA
>JACOEJ010000080.1 GCA_024998645.1 Nitrospira sp. | reverse complement strand
GGTTGTTCCCCGTTTAAATTTTCAGGTTCACTAGACCGGCGCAATCGTACTGAAACGGTCAATTAGTGTCAAGAAAATGTTTGACCCTCTAATAAACTTTTAATCCACAGGTAAACATCATACACAACAACACGTTATGCAGCATTATCTTAATCATTTATTCTGTCAGAAATACAGCTCTATTAAAAAATTCTCATCTCGCGAGCTGGAGTTGGCGCGCGGACAGAGGCCCAAGACCGGTGATCGCCATCGATTTTTCGTCAAGAAGTTCCTGTGCGACTCGCTCCATCTGCTTGAATGTGACGGCATCGATGGCTCGTGTCATGTCATCGAGTGACGTGTGTCTGCCTTTGATCATCTCGTCCTTGGCCAGCTTGTTCATCCGACTATGCGAACTCTCCAAGCTGAGCATCAGACTGCCCTTCATTTGATCCTTCGTTCGCTTCAACTCATCCCGAGTGATGCCGTTGGCAGCCATGCGACGAATCTCGCGACGAATGACGTCGAGCACCCGCTCGACTTCTTTCTGGCGCGTTCCCGCATATACGGTGATGGTCCCGCCGTCTGAATAGCCGGAGAGAAAGGAATAGATCGAATAGGCGAGCCCCCGCTTTTCCCTGACTTCCTGAAACAGGCGCGAACTTACGCTCCCGCCCAGTACACTGTTCAAGACATAAGCCGCGTACCGGTCGGGATGGCCGGCGGAAATTCCCTTCATGCCGATGCAGAGATGGACCTGCTCGAGCCGCTTCCGCTGCATCACCACGCCACCGAGAAGATCCGGCGCACGGCGCACGTGAGGCTGCGGCGATGACGGACGACGACGGCCGAACTCACGCGCAATGGTCCGTTCAAGCGTGCGCTGGTCAAAACTTCCTGCCACCGCTACGACAATCTCCTGAGGCTGGTACCGCGCATCGACATAGTCGAGAAGATCCTTCCGCCGCAATGCCCCGATCGTCGCGGCCCGCCCAAGGATCGGACGGCCCAACGGATGACGGCCCATGACCTGGCCGGTATGAAGCTCCTGGACAAGATCTTCCGGATCATCCTGCACCATGCGGATTTCTTCCAGCACGACCTGTTTTTCTTTTTCAATGTCCTTCGGAGCGAATTTGGAGCGATGCAAGAGATCGGAGAGCAGGTCGAGGGCCTTCGGCAGATGCTGGTCGAGGACTTTCACATAAAACGTGGTGGTCTCGCGCGTAGTAAACGCATTCATCTCGCCGCCCAGCGCATCGATCTCGCGTGAGATGTCGGTGGCCGACCGGCTGGTCGTCCCTTTGAAAAACATGTGTTCGATGAAGTGAGAATATCCGGCTTGCGCCGGCTGCTCGTCACGCGAGCCGGCATTAACCCAAATGCCGACGGTGACTGACTTGAGAGTGGGGATCCGCTCGCTGACCAAGCGGACCCCGTTCTCCAGAATGAGTTTGCGATACACGAGGATTACTCGGCCGCTGGTTCCTGTGAGCCCCCTGTTGGAGCCGGCATGGTCTCTTTCCGGCTCAACCGGATCTTGCCCTGCCGATCGATTTCTAAGACCTTCACCATAATCTGATCGCCTTCTGCGACTTCGTCGGCAACGGCTTTCACACGATGGTGCGCCAGCTGAGAAATGTGCACCAGGCCGTCAGTGCCCGGCAACACTTCGACGAACGCGCCGAAGTCCATGATCTTGCGAACCGTACCCATATAGATCTTGCCGATTTCGACTTCCTCGGTCAGCCGGTTGATCATATCCTTCGCCTTCTGCAGCGAGGCCTCGTCGGCGGAGGCGATGGTGACGATGCCGGTGTCTTCGATATTGATCTTGACGCCGCAATCAGCCTGGATGGCGCGGATGGTTTTCCCGCCCTGACCGATGATGTCACGAATCTTATCCTGCTTGACCTTGACCGTATAGATACGCGGAGCAAATGGCGATAGGTTCGTACGATGCGTGGTCAACGCTGAGGCCATCCGCTCAAGAATATGAATGCGTCCGGAACGGGCCTGCTCCAGCGCCTGCTGCATCAAGGCCATCGTAATCCCGCCGATCTTGATGTCCATCTGCAAGGCCGTCACGCCATTCTTCGTTCCGCAGACTTTGAAGTCCATATCGCCCAAATGATCTTCGAGGCCCAGAATGTCCGAAAGGATAATGACTCCATCCCCTTCCTTAATCAGGCCCATCGCGATACCCGCCACCGGCTCCTTGATGGGAATGCCGGCGTCCAGCATCGCCAGGGTGCCGCCGCAGACGGTCGCCATCGACGACGATCCGTTGGACTCCAGAATTTCAGAGACGATACGGAGTGTGTAGGGAAACACGTCTTTCCCGGGAATGACCGGCTTCAACGCCCGCTCTGCCAGCGCACCGTGACCGACCTCGCGCCGACCCGGCGTGCGAAGCGGCCGCGCCTCGCCGACACTGAAGGGCGGGAAGTTGTAGTGCAGCATGAAGGTGCGGGTGTATTCGCCTTCCAGCGCATCAATGCGCTGCTCGTCGTCCGTCGTCCCCAGTGTCACGACCGCAAGACTCTGTGTCTCGCCGCGCGTGAAAATGGCAGACCCGTGCGCGCGGGGCAAGGCCCCGACTTCGCAGGTGATCGGCCGGATATCCGCCGGGCCGCGCCCGTCGGCCCGTGAGCGCTTTTCGAGAATCATGTTCCGGACTTCGGTGTATTCCAATCCGTGGAAGACGATCTTGACGTGGCGCTCGGTGGTGGGCACGTCGGGATTCTTGAGTTTCTCGACGGCCTCGGCCATGACTTGATCCAACCGCTCCTGACGCGCGGCCTTGTTCGGGATCATGATCGCATCGCGAATCGGCTGCGCGACCATCGCCTTCACTTTGGCAGCCAGCGCCGGATCGATCGCTTCGACTTTCACTTCGCGCTTCTTGCTCCCGACCAGCTTGGCCAGTTCGGAAATCTTTGCGACGATTTTCTTAATCTCGGCATGGGCCAAGGCCAGCGCTTCCAGCATGGTGGCCTCGGGCAATTCATTGGCACCCGCTTCGACCATCATGATGGCATCGGCCGTACCGGCTACCACCAGATGGAGATCGCTGATCTCCAAGGTCTCCAAATCAGGATTCACGACAAATTGGCCCTTCACCCGGCCGATCTTCACGCCGGCTACCGGTCCTGCGAACGGGATATTCGAAATCGATAAGGCCGCGGAGGCCGCTGTAATGCCAACCACATCGGTTGCGCCCGTTTTGTCTGCAGACAAGACGGAGGCAATGACCTGAGTTTCAAAGTAGTAGCCTTCGGGGAAAAGCGGGCGCAATGGGCGATCGATCAAGCGGCTGGTCAGGACTTCCTTTTCAGCCGGACGCCCCTCGCGCTTGAAATATCCTCCCGGGATCTTTCCAGCGGCATAGGCTTTTTCAATGTAATCGACTGTGAGGGGCAGAAAATCGATACCGGGCTTGGCGTTCTGTGACGCCACCGCCGTCGCCAATATGACCGTGTCCCCGTACGTAGCCCAAATCGAGCCGTCGGCCTGCTTGGCTACTCGACCGGTTTCAAGACGCAAGGTGCGGCCTGCAATCTCCAATTCAACAACGTGTACCATCTATGGTTTCCTCCAGGTTGGGTCCCACAGATGCCCACAGAGATACGCTCGCACGCGAGCGTATCTCCGTGTTCACCTGTGTGACATGCGTTCCGCGCTGTCGCACTCCCTGTGCGACAGCGGCTTGCGTCCGTCTCTCTTCCGACTACTTGCGAATACCGAGTCGTTCAATGACTGCGCGATAGCGCGCTTCATCGACGCCACGCAGATAGTCGAGCAACCGGCGCCGCCGTCCGACGAGCTGCAAGAGACCACGCCGTGAATGGTGATCCTTCTTGTGCAGCTTAAAATGCTCGGTTAAATAGGTAATCCGGTTGGTCAGCACCGCGATCTGAACTTCGGGAGAGCCCGAATCCGTATCGTGCTGGCGATACTGCTTGATCAACTCCGTCTTTGCTTCCTTCAACAAGGCCATGACTCGTACTCCTCCCGCCTTTTAATTGAGTGATTCACTGTCCACTAACACTTTGTCAATTCTGACCGACCCTTTACCCTGCCCGTCATACGTCCCGATCGCCAGCAGCCGTCCCTGCTCATCCTTCAGACGGATGGGCGACAAGGTTGGCGGCAGATCATGTGGTAGCGCGATCGGCGCCCCGTGCAACACACGCACGGCTTGCTCCGTCGTCACCGTCACAAGCGGCAACTGCGCCAACACCCGATCCAGCGTCAGGAGAGCGGATTCAATCGACCCGATCGTCACACTGGCGACAATCTGCTCGACCGTCAGCCCCTGCTCGATCGTCAGCGTCCCGACGCGGGTGCGCTCAAGCGACAACAAGTGTCCGCCGACTCCCAGCGCTTGCCCCATATCGGCGCACAACGTACGGATATATGTCCCCTTCGAGCAGACGATTCGCAGAGCGATATCGCGTCCGTCGACGGCCGTCACCTCAAGCTCATGAATGACGATGTCCCGCTCTGCTCGCTCGACAGTTTCTCCGGCGCGTGCCGACTTATATAACGGTCGCCCGGCCACCTTTACCGCCGAATACATCGGGGGCATTTGCTTTTGCGGCCCGAGAAATCGAGCGACCACGGCGTCAAGGATGTCCGTGCTCACTCCCGCCGTCTCGACCCGCTGAAGCACTGTCCCGGTCGCATCCTGCGTATCCGTTGTTTCACCCAATCGCAGGACCGCACGATATTCCTTGTCCCAGCCCACCAAATATTCCGCCACCCGCGTAGCTTTTCCGATCAGCAACGGCAACACCCCCGTCGCCGCAGGATCCAGCGTGCCGGCATGACCGACCTTAGCCCCGCCCAACAGGCCTCGCACTTTCGCCACTACATCATGAGACGTCCACCCGGCCTCTTTGTTGACGATGAGCACACCATCGCCCACACGAGTCTTTTGCCGCCCTTCCGTCACCAACGCCATCACTTGGTTCTCATCGGGGGAATAATCAACTCCGCCGGATCGGACGTGCCATCGGACGTGTCTTGGGCCGTCTCATGCGGCTGCAATTCATCGAGCAGTTTCATCACTCGGTCACCGCGCGGGCCCGTCTCATCTCGCTTAAACACGATCTCCGGCAAATAGCGCAGCGCCAATCGTCGCCCCAGCTCAGCACGAACAAAGCCGCTGGCCTTCGATAATCCGGCGAACACATCGCGCTCAGCCTGCTCTTTCTCCATCGTCGTGACGAAGATATAGGCGATCCGCAAATCCGCCGTCAGTTCGACATCTGTCACCGTGACCGACCGCACGCGCGGATCCTTGATCTTGCGCATCAGGATGTCCGCCACCTCCATGCGAATCTGGTCGGCCACTCGGTCTGATCGCTTATAGGTCGTCTTGGACATCGCCCACCTGTCGCACGCTCGCCATTTCTGCCTGATTCTTCCGGGCCTCACACGCATGCGTGCTACAACAGCTCCCGATGCACACGAACAACTTCAATGGTTGGCATACTCTTGATGACGTTGAGCGCCTGCTCCAGAACCTGTTCGACGTGACTTCCGTCATTCGCCACACAGGCCATCCCGAGCACCGCTTTTTGCCAGAGGTCTTGCCCGTCCACTTCGGCAATAGAGAGATTGAACTTGCCGCGCAAGCGATCCTTCACGCTATGCAAGACCTGTCGCTTATCCTTGAGCGACTGACTCTCCGGAATCCACAGCTCGACGGTGCAGACTCCTACAACCATCCCAGCCACGCACCACACCTACCGACTCTGCGACTTAGAGTTTCCCTGCGATCTTATCGATCGTATAGGCTTCGATCACGTCGCCGGCCTTGATGTCGTTAAAGTTTTCGATGCTGATACCGCACTCGTATCCCTGCTGAACCTCGCGCACGTCATCCTTGAACCGGCGCAACGACCCGAGGCGGCCCTCGAACACCACCACGTTGTCCCGGATAAGTCTGACTCCCACAGCCGCTCGAGAGATCGTTCCCTCGACAACGTAGGAACCGGCCACGACGCCAGCCTTGGGAATCGTAAAGACTTGGCGCACTTCCGCCCGACCCAACGACCGCTCTTTGAGCGTGGGGTCAAGCAACCCTTCCATCGCGGCCTTAATATCGGACAGCGCTTCATAAATAATCGTGTACAAACGAACGTCGACCCCCTGCTGCTCAGCCAGAGATGCGGCTTTCGGTTCAGGACGGACATTGAACCCGATAATAATCGCGCGCGAGGCAGCAGCCAGGAGCACATCGGATTCCGTGATGCCGCCGACGCCGTTGTGAATAACCCGGATCCTGACGGCAGGCGTTGGAAGCTTTTCGACCGCTGCAGCCAGCGCTTCTGACGAACCCTGCACGTCCGCCTTAATGACGATGGCGAGTTCCTTGGCGGACCCTTCCTTAATTCTGGCAAAGAGATCGTCAAGCGAGACTTTCGTCTGGCCCGCGAGATCCGCCGTGCGCTGCTTCTGAGCCCGCTCATCGGCAATTTCTCGCGCCACTCGCTCGTCGGAGACCACTTGGAAAACATCACCCGCGGAAGGCACTCCCGGCAACCCAATTACCTCGACAGGAATCGACGGCGTCGCCTGCTGCGTCTTGACACCCCGGTCGTTGAGCAGGGCACGGACACGACCGCTGAATGTTCCGACCACAAAAACGTCGCCCACTTTGAGTGTGCCGTTCTGCACCAGGACCGTTGCAACAGGGCCACGGCCCCGTTCCAACTTGGCTTCCACGACCGTTCCCTTGGCCTGACGGTGAGGATCAGCCTTCAACTCCAGCACTTCCGACTGAAGCAAAATCATTTCGAGCAACGTATCGAGACCGGTCTTCTGCTTGGCTGACACCTCCACCATAATGGTGTCGCCGCCCCAAGCCTCTGAAATCAGCCCGTGCTCGGACAGCGCATTGCGCACCCGGTCGGGATTGGCCTCGGGCTTGTCGATTTTATTCATCGCCACAATCAGTGGCACCCCTGCCGCTTTCGCATGGTTGATGGCTTCGATGGTCTGCGGCATCACTCCATCGTCGGCAGCCACCACGAGAATGACGATGTCCGTCACCTTGGCCCCACGCGATCGCATGGCGGTAAAGGCTTCATGGCCGGGCGTATCCAGGAATGTGACCTGCTTCCCATGGACCGAGACGGTATAGGCACCGATGTGCTGCGTGATCCCGCCCGCTTCGCCCTCGGCCACCTTCGTTTGCCTGATCGCATCCAGGAGAGAGGTTTTCCCGTGATCGACATGGCCCATGATGGTGACGACCGGAGGCCTGGGCTCAAGGTGCTCATCGCCTTCTCCCGCCTGCACCACGGCCTCCAGGAGCTCATCACCGGCCTTCTCAACAGAGATTTCTATTTTGACGCCGGCTTCCTCGGCAATCATCGAAGCCACATCCATATTCATCGGCTGATTGAAGGTGAGCATCTGCCCCATCTCCATCAGCTTTCGCACGATGTCCGCCGGACGCTGTCCGATCAGCTCGGCAAATTCTTTGACCGTCGTCCCCAGCGTGATCTTGACACTCTTCCTGCGCGGCTTGGTAATTTCCGAGGGGGCGCTGTGATGGAGATGCCGGGAGCGATCATCGCGGCGCTGTACAGTCGGAATGGCACGAAGATCCTGCCATCGGGCCGCATCTTCACGGTGCTTCACATCCGGCTCTTCTTTGGGACGACCGGTCTTTTTAGCCTTCTTGAGTTTTTCCTTGAGCCCTTCCGCCTCAATCGCTTCGAGCGCCAGGCTCTTCTTTTTCGCTGCGAGCGCTTCCGGCGTCAGTACAATTCCTGGCGCCGCGCCCGGCGTAACAGCCGCGGACTTTACAACAACCGTTTCGACCGGAGGGGGCGGAGGCTGCGCGAGGATCGTTCCGATTTCCGGCAACTCCGGCAGGACCACAGGTGGAGGAGGGGGCGGTTCACTCACCGCCGGATGTGCAACAGGTGTCGCAGCGACGGCGGCTGTCTCAACTTCACTCGGCGGGGGAGCGACCAGACCACTGGCCTCAACCGGCTCGTCTTCCTTCTTGCGCTTGATG
Source organism: Nitrospira sp. (assembly GCA_024998645.1). Lineage (GTDB taxonomy): Bacteria > Nitrospirota > Nitrospiria > Nitrospirales > Nitrospiraceae > Nitrospira_D. The sequence continues at coordinate 5,311 of JACOEJ010000080.1, read as the reverse complement.
AGAATGCGCCGCTTGTCCGCCTTTGCCGGTTCCTCAACAATCGCCGCCTTGGAGGCCTTGGCGCCATGCCCACTCTCGTGCTTTACCTCAGTATCGCGTGTTTTTCCGACCACATCGTCGCCTGACGCCTTCCCACTCGCCTTCACGGCCCCTTTGGCTTTCGGGCTGAGTTTGTCCAGAGCTTTTTGCACCGTGTCGTCATCGAGCGCACTGCTGTGAGAGGCGACAGGCACACCCATCTTCTTGAGTTCAGGGATGAGATCTTTGTTCTCGATCCCCAGCTTCTTCGCTAATTCATAGACGCGCATTGCAGACACTGGTTGAACTCGATTCTAGTTCGATTCGTTTTCTTCAGCCCTGGCGGCTTGCCGGGCCTCTTCCTGCAATCGCTGCGCTTCGGCCTCGTCGGCCATCGCAGCTTTAATTTCCTTGTCACGCTCTACTTTTTCTTTTTCGTATTCCGTCGCGCTGATGATATCGATCTTCCACCCGGTCAACCGAGCCGCCAACCGCACGTTCTGCCCGTTCTTCCCGATCGCCAGTGACAGCTGTGAATCAGCGACCACGACCAACGCCGACTTCTTCTCGTCGTCGATGCCGACTTTTTCGATCGTGGCGGGATTCAGCGCCTCCGCAATAAAGACACGGGGATCCTGCGTCCAGGTGATGATGTCGATCTTCTCTCCCCGCAACTCGCGAACCACTGCCTGCACACGCGATCCCTTGATGCCGACACAGGCGCCGACCGGATCCACCGCCTTCTCACGCGAGGTGACCGCAATCTTCGTGCGATCGCCCGGCTCTCTGACGATCGACTTGATCTCCACGATCTTTTCCATGACTTCCGGCACTTCCAGCTCGAACAGCTTCGAGACGAATTGGGGATGGCTCCGCGTCAGAATGACCTGCACATCTTTCGGCGTGCGACGGACTTCCAACAGCATCGCCTTGACCCGGTCACCCCGACGATAGGTCTCGCGCGGGATCTGCTCCTGAATCGGCAGGATGGCTTCGGTCTTGCCAAGATCCACCAGATAATTCCGACGCTCCATGCCGAGGATAATGCCGTTGACGAGGTCGCCCTGCCTGGTCGAGTATTCTTTCTGAACGGCTTCCCACTCGGCTTCGCGCACCTTTTGAAAGATGACCTGTTTCGCCGTCTGCGCTGCGATACGACCAAGCTCGTCCATTTCGATGAGCGAGCCGATTTCGTCTCCCACTTCCGCTTCACTATCAAGTTGGCGCGCTTCCTGAAGCGAGATTTCCGCCTTCGGGTTGCTCACGTGATCGACAATCGTCTTCTTCGAGACCACGGAGATCTCGCCGGTCTTGGAGTCAATCTCGACTTGAATGTTCTCCGCCTGCCCGAAGCGCTTTTTGGCGGCAGTTTGGAGGGCGGACTCGATGGCCCCGATGACGCGGGACTTGTCGATGCCTTTCTGGCGTCCAATCTCATCGATGACTGCGATTAATTCTCGGTTCATAAATTTAGGCTCCTGCTCGATCGTGCGGGACTGCAACCACTCCTGGCCATCGGCTAAATTTCAATCACTAACCGGGCCTCCGCGACAGAGTGGCGATCCAGTTTCACTGTGTCCGTTGTGGCGGCCTTCGACGCGATCGCCAAGACGACCGAGTCCTCATCCGCCTGCACCAACTCTCCGATAATACGCCATTGGCCGTCAAGCGGCTGCTTCAGCTTGACGCTCACCCGCTTCCCGACCGCACGCTGATAGTCTTGGAGCCGCTTGAACGGGCGGTCAAGCCCGGGTGATGACACTTCCAGCGTATAGGTATGTGGAAATGGATCGGCAACATCCAGCGCGGGACCTACTGCCAAATGAGCCCGCTCACAATCAGAAACGGTCACACCACCTGGTTTGTCGATCAGCACTCGGACAACGGATCGGGAACCTTGCCCGACGCACACCACGTCCACTAATTCCAACCCTAGTGTCCAGAGAATCGGAGAAAGAATGTCCTGAATCCGATCAATGGAAGACCGGGATCCATGCTCCGGAATGCTCAACGCGGTATCCTCTGACACTGCCGTACATCTGCCCAAACAAAAAAGTGGGCCTGAGCCCACTTCCAGCGACGGCACCTTAACATGGCCCCCCCCTCAAAGCAAGGGGGACTCCCCCGTCATTGCCGCCCAGCGAGAGGCCAGCGCCCTCACAACCGGACCAGGTCGACCGGCTCCGATCGTCCGCCCATCCACCTGAACCACCGCGAGGACTTCCACGGTCGTCCCGGTAAGAAACACTTCATCGGCAGTATAGAGCGACTCGATCGGCAGGAACTGTTCGCGTACCGGAATGCCAGCAGCCCTCGCCAGCTCCAAGACCACCGTGCGGGTCACCCCCGAGAGAATGCGCGGGCCTTCAGGAGCGGTCACCACGGTTCCCGATTGAACCGCCATCACATTGCTCACTGACCCTTCCGTAACCAGACCATCTTTCACCAGAATTGCCTCAAACACGCCGGCCCGCTTCGCCTCTTCACGAGCCAACACATTCGCTAATAAATTCACGCTCTTAATGTCACACCGCCCCCAGCGCAAATCCTCACAGGTCTTGGCAATGACGCCGGTCTCCCTGGTCTTCGACGGAAACGGCGCCAATTCCCGAATCGTCATCACCACCGTGGGAGCCACGTTTGACGGAAACACGTGATCTCTCGCCGCGACCCCGCGGGTAATCTGGAGATAGACCTTCGCCTCGGCGTACCCAGCCGCCCGAACACCCTGCTGAATCCATTCGGTCCACTGGGCTCTCGTATAGGGCTGAATCAGGCTCAGCTCACGTGCACTGCGGTCAAGCCGGTTGAGGTGCGCATCCAGTTCAAAAGGACGACCGCGATAGGTCCTGATGACTTCGTACACCCCGTCGCCGAACTGAAACCCACGATCTTCAATCGGTACGGTGGCCTCATGCCAGGGAAGGAATCGCCCGTTGATAAATGCAATATCCGGCACGACGATCAGCCTTTCCCTGTTGGCGAGACCTGGATCAGAAATATCCGACGATCTTCCGCCGTGAATTTCCACCCCATGCGCTTTTCGAACACTAATTCATGAGTTCCAGGAAGCATCCCCTGAAACTCAAATGTGCGCTGACCATTCTCGACCGCGTTATTACTGGCGACTCGGAGAAACTGATCGTCCACAAGGGTCAACGCCTTGGTGTTGTAGCTCGGAACCCATTGCTCACCGCGTGTACGGTCTTCCCACAAATGAATGGTAAACGCACGCCCGAGGACGGCCTCGATGGCACGCCTCTCTTGGCCTTCCGAGGGACCCGACATATTCTGTCCGGCACTATTCATGACTGCCCATCAGCTCCATAGACCACAATCCCCCCATCAACCCACCACTACGCCTTTCGACGGGGACCGACAAAAATATCGGCATCCTCGACACGAACCTCATAACTCCCGATGCAATAGCCGCCGCCGTCGGTTCCCTGCCCGCTTCGAATGTCGAAAGCCAGGTCGTGCCAGGGGCACGACACTACATACCCTTTCAATCGACCTTCGTTCAGCGGCCCACCTTCATGCGGACAAAGATTATGAATTGCGTAGAACTTGCCATCGACATTGAACAGGGCAATGGCCCTGTCATTGACCTTGACGACTTTCGATTGCCCAGGGGCCACCTCGCTCAATCCGGCGACTCGCTGAAACCCCTCCATGACCACCTCTCCTAATTTCCCAAGAAACCCGCCTCACGACCTTCTTGGAACGCCAGGCTACACACTACATCCGCAGGAAATACTTCAACTCGTCCCCATTCGCAACCCCGAGCCGCCTGATCAATCCGGGTTCCGTTTGCAACACGTATCGCGCCGGCTCCGGCGGCGGACCGAAGAACGGACAGGGGTCCTTTTCGCAGGGGCTCGCTCCCTCAACGGTATGAACCACATGATGGCTCTCATCCACCCAGATCATATCCACCGGGAATCGAAATTCCTTGGTCCGGACCCTATGGAGCCCGTTGGACTCAAAGATATAAAGCATCCCCGTGTTGGGTGGCAACTGATCACGAAACGCGAGCCCGAACAGCAGCTTCTCAGGCGTCTCCGCAACTTCCGCCTCGATCGTCTCACCATGAGGAAAGGTCACCACAATGATGTCGGTGTCCTTCTGCGGCACCAGAAACATCGACACGCTCATTAAGAGGATCGCCAACAGGATCATCATGATGATCCGCTTTTTTTTCTGCTCTCGATCGCTCCCCTGGGACTGCGTCAAACCCATAACATTCGCCTTCGGTGTCAATAAAGATTAGCTTGCCGGGCTGGGTCTCATGGGCCATATTCCCGTGAATTCTAGGCCTTCTGACCGGAAGCCGTTCTGTTGACTTAGAAAAGAATCACAGAATAGAATGGCCCCCACACAGCGCACGCACTATGGTCGGGGCGGCGCGATCTTGTCAATATTGTTTGTTGTCTTAGAAGTGAGAAGGAGGCGTGGGTCATGGCACTGCTGATTACCGACGAATGCATTTCCTGTGGGGCTTGCCTGCCTGAATGTCCCAACGAGGCGATTTTCGAAACCCGCAGCGATGCTGAGGGTAAGGGCCATCACGTGGGCGACGGTCAGGGCGTGGGCGACAATATCTACATCATCACTCATGATCGCTGCACGGAATGCGTCGGGCACTTTGATGAACCGCAGTGCGCGGCCGTCTGCCCTGTCGACAATTGCTGCATCTCCGATCCGGCCTATCCGGAAACAACGGATGTGTTAATGACAAAGGCCAAAACTTTGAACCCTGACAAGGCCATCGATGAGAGCAAAATCTGGAGCGGCGTCCGGAACTAGCACACGCCTCAGGGCTTCGTGATGTAACAGAGGGCCTTGTGTTGATCAACACAAGGCCCTCTCATTTTCTCTTCCTGACCTCGCCGACCGCAACATTCCACTAGAATTACGATTGAAGCAGCTGTAGGATTTTGTTGTCGTAGTTGATCATTCATAGACTGCCGCGCTTCGATTGAGCCTCTCCTTCTCACCTTGGAGGTGCCGTCATGCGTCCACGCCCGTGGTTCTTTAGCACTCTCCTGCTCTTCAGCCTCACAGTCCCAGGATGGGCCCACGCCAGCACAAGCGAACTGGGAACGATCATTGAGGGCTTTGTTAATCGCCACTTTCCTGATGCCACCAGTCATATGTGGGTCGTGAATGACACTCAATGGGATGGGGACGAGATGGTCGTCGATCTCTATACCTATGTCATCGAGAAGCAGCAGCCCACCATGCAAGAAAGTAGATACCTACTCTTGATCGTGGCAGGGAAACTGACGGCTGT
>JACOEJ010000079.1 GCA_024998645.1 Nitrospira sp. | reverse complement strand
TGTCACCATCCCTGCGGTGGGCTCTTACCCCGCCGTTTCACCCTTACCTGATCCGTAGCGACTAGATGGGATCCCATCGCCTTGGCCATCGGCGGTTTGTTTTCTGTGGTGCAGGTGTCGGATTACTCCGCCTGGGAGTTACCCAGCGCCCCGCCCATGGAGTCCGGACTTTCCTCCCGACACACGAGGTGCCGAGCGATCACCCAGTCTCCTCTCTCGCGCAAGCGTAGTATAGGGGAAGGAGATAGACCGTGACAAGGAAGCGGAAAGTGCGCACAGGACTACCAGCGGGCTAATCTCCGGTAGCGGCCATAAGCTCAATGCCATGATCCCAGCGACTGATCACTTTCCTGGGAACCGTGAAGCTTCGGCGGACATAGCGAGTCAACCGTGCCTGATCCTCATCAGATGATCGGATAAATTCGAGACCGATAAAACTTCCGTCAACGCGGCGCACCACTGCGAGTGGAACATTGAGGGGGGCGACTTGGTCCGGCAGGAAAAGCCTGAGCCGCATATAGTCCCCGACTTTGACCAATTCAGGGCTTTCCATCAGGCATCCCGGAAGTGAGACATCGATAACACGACCTTCTCCGCACATATTTTCCCCTGAAAATACGGCCCCGCACTCGACAGGAATGCGCTCGCTGTATCGATGATTCATACGACCTCCCTGCTATCCCTTTGCCTTGCTAGGTCTGACTGTACCGTACAGCTCAAACCACGCCTATCGCTCAAAGGAATGGAGACACTCCCCCCAAAGGTGGGGACTGGCGGAGCACACCAACAAGGAAGAGAGAGAGAGAGAGAGAGTACTGATAGGAGAGTGGTGGAACCGCCATAAAAACTGTTGACGCCTACGGCCCCCCAACGGCTGGCAAGTTCGCTCCAGGAACCGGCTGTCTCGTCTGGTAGATGGCCATGGCTTCCGGCATCCATTGCTGCAACTGTTCAATGCGCGTCTCGTGACCAGGGTGGGTGGACAAGAATTCGGCAGGTGCCCCTCCGCCGGCATGCTGTGCCATACGCTCCCACAAATGAACAGATTCACGAGGATCGTAGCCCGCATCAGCCGCCAGGAGAATGCCGATATAGTCGGCCTCAGACTCATGCTTCCGGCTAAACGGCAGCAATACCCCTACCTGAGCGCCGACCCCAAGTGCTGCCATCGCCGCCTGTGTCATCAAGCCTCCACCGCCGCTGGCACCGGCTGCTGCTCCCGCCACCTGCAAGGCTGCGTTCGTCAATTGCCCCTGACTCATTCGCTCTGCTCCGTGGCGAGCCAGGGCATGAACCACCTCATGGCCCATTACCGCCGCAAGGCCGGCCTCCGTTTTGGCAACCGAAAAGATTCCCGTATAGACCGCAATCTTTCCCCCCGGCAACGCAAACGCGTTCAGCGTTTTATCATCCTTGATCACCGTTACTTCCCACTGAAACTGCTGCGCCATGTCTCCGTATTTCGATCGTTTGGCTGCGTCAATAATCCGCGCCGCAACACGCTTCACCGCCTCGATCTCGCGCGGATCCTGGGACTGCCGCATCTTCGGGTCGCTCTTCACCTGGCTGTACGCCTGTGCGCCCATCTGCATTTCCTCGCCCACCGTAGACATGAGCAACTGATGCCGGCCCGTATAGGGATTGGTTTCACACCCGCCGATCCCCAACAGCGTACCGAGCAGCACTCCGATCGCGACCTGTCGGATGTTCCGTATCCTGGCTATCATAGGCTCTCCCTTACGCATCACTCGTCGATCAGGCGTGTGATTCAATTGACCGCCCCCGCTTCAATTCGTTAGATTACCGCGCCCTAGATAATATTTCTACCGGGAGCACGTAGTGGCAGCTACCCATACATCGATCGAGCGCATCGGCATCGACGAATCGGGGAAAGGCGACTACTTCGGCCCACTCGTCATCGCCGCCGTCTTTGTGGACGCCGTCACTCAAGGCGAACTCGCCCTCATGCAGGTACGGGACAGCAAGAAGATCTCGGACGGTCGGATCCTCGAAATGGCACCGGACATCAAAACGATCTGTCCCCACAGTATCGTTGCGATCGGCCCGCAGAAATACAATGAACTGTATGAGAAAATTAAGAACTTAAATCGCTTGCTGGCCTGGGGCCATGCCCGTGCCCTGGAAAACCTGCTCGACAAAGTGTCATGCGGTCGGGCGATCGCGGATCAATTCGGAGATGAGCGGCTGATTCTGAACGCGCTCCAAGCCAAGGGCCGCACGATCGTACTGGAACAGCGACCGAAGGCCGAGTCCGACCTGGCCGTCGCCGCTGCTTCGATCCTCGCGCGCGCAGAGTTTTTGATTCGACTCAAGCGATTATCGGATGAAGTAGGCACGTCGCTTCCGAAAGGAGCCTCGTCTACCGTGGAACTGGCCGCTCGAATGGTGATTAAAAAACACGGGCAGGAACGGCTGACACACGTCGCGAAGCTACACTTCAAGACCACCCAAGCCGTACTGGCAGGACTCGCCTAAACCGACTCGCCGACTTCCAGATCGTTCTTCCTGGCCACACTTAACGCCGAAGCGGATTCTGTCGGAATCTCGCCTTCCCAATAGAGCATCCGGCGACAATACGGGCATACGTGGAGATCGTCGGATCGCCTGACTTGCGCAATCAGCTGCGGCGGGATCTGAAGTCGACATCCGGCGCACATCCCTTCGCGAACGGCAGCAATCGCCCCATCTTTCCGGGACTGTTTGATGTGCGTGTAGCGCGCGAGCAAGTTTGGTTCGATCTGTTTCGCCGCCTCACGCTGCTGAGCCTCCAGCTGCGCCAGCTCTGTGGCGAGCTCCTTGTCCGTGGCATCAAGCGCTTGCTTTTCCTTGGCGAATACGGCCTGCGCGGCATTCACTTTCCCCTGCAGCTCTTTGATCGTCCCTTGCAGCTGGTCGATCTTGTCCATTGAGACCAAGATCTTTTCTTCAAACTCCCCACGTTTTTTGTTCGCCAATTCGATTTCGAACAGGTGAGCTTGGTATTCCTTGTTGGTCTTCAAGCCGGACGCGTGCGACTTCATTTTCTCGGTCTGCGCTTCGTGCACTTCAAGATCTTTTTCGTGCGTACGCCGCTCTTTCACCAGCGCGTCAACCCCCGTCTTCGCGTCGGTCAGCAACTGCGTATCCTCGCGAAGCGGCGCTTCTGCGACCTTCAACCGCTCAGGGATTTTCCGACGCTGTTCAGTAATCTCCAGAATGCGGAGATCCAGTTTTTGCAGGGCAAGGAGAGGAGATAGTTTCTGGCTCAACGGGCTCCTTTGAACAACGTTCAGGGTGACACCAATCGGCGCACAGCGGGCCACGTCAGATGTGGTGGGCCCACTAGGACTTGAACCTAGGACCAGCTGATTATGAGTCAGCCGCTCTAACCACCTGAGCTATGGGCCCGATCGGGTGAACCGGCGATTCACACACTCTCTGCTCACCCGACACAGGTCGGATGATTCTAGGCTGCGCCTCCTATGGAGTCAAATGACCCACGGACGGCCTTGTTTTACACGCTTTCGACAAAACTTCGCAGCTTCTTGCTCCGGCTTGGATGCCGCAACTTGCGCAGCGCTTTGGCCTCGATCTGCCGGATACGCTCACGAGTCACTTCAAAGTCCTGCCCGACTTCTTCCAGGGTGTGGTCGGTGGCTTCGCCGATCCCAAACCGCTTCCGCAAGACTTTTTCTTCCCGCGGGGTCAACGTTTCCAACGCACTGTTGATCTGGCGTTGCAAATCGTATCGAATCGCGGCTTCCAACGGAGAGACCGCTTTCTTATCTTCGATGAAATCACCCAAATGACTGTCTTCTTCTTCCCCGATTGGCGTCTCCAGAGAAATCGGCTCACGCGCAATCTTGAGAATCTTCCGGACCTTATCGAGCGGTAAGTCCATCCGCTCGGCGATTTCTTCCGGCAATGGCTCACGGCCCAGCTTCTGAACAAGATGCCGCGAGGTCCGGATCAATTTATTAATCGTTTCGATCATATGCACCGGAATCCGGATCGTACGAGCCTGGTCCGCAATGGCCCGAGTGATGGCCTGCCGGATCCACCACGTGGCGTAGGTACTGAACTTGTAGCCACGCTGATACTCGAACTTGTCCACCGCCTTCATCAACCCGATATTCCCTTCCTGGATGAGATCCAGGAACTGCAATCCTCGGTTCGTATACTTCTTGGCAATACTCACCACGAGACGCAGATTGGCCTCGACCAGTTCCGCCTTCCCGCGCTTGACCTTGTCCTCAGCGACATCCAGATGCTTCACGGCATCTTTGATTTCCTCTGCCGGCACCAAGGCCTCTTCCGTTTCCAGCTGTTTGATCCGCGCCTTCGCCGCCTGATAGATTTTCTTGATGTCCGACAGGGTCTCTTCGGACACTCCGGCCTTTCGTCTGACGGCCAGAAAATCCGGCCTCGTCCGGCACATTTTCCTGAGCTGCTCGGCACCGGCCTCGCCGCCGATTCCAATGCGCCGCTGACAGCTGGCAACTTCCCGCTCGGCCATACGGAACTGCACGGCCAAATCGCGTACCCGCTGCACCATGCGATCCTTCAGCACACCGTGCAGATTCACCGATTCAATTTTATCGACGACCTGCTGACGGGCCAGATCGAACTGTTTCTTGTATTGCTTTTGCTTCGCCGGATCAGTGCCGATAGATTTTTCTTTCTCTACTAAGGCCTTCAGCGACAACGAGACTTTCCGGACCGTGTTCAAGGCCTCAAGCGTCTTCACGCGCAGCTCTTCATAATCCCGCTCGATCGGCTGCTGCTCCTCCTCAAGTTCCTCCTCGGTCTCCTTCACCGGCACGATCTCGCGCACATCAATCTTTCCGTCCTTGAGTTGATCGCGCAGGGCCAGCACAAACTCAATGGTCATCGGCAAGCCGTAGATCACCGACGCCACTTCCTTCTTCCCTTCTTCGATCCGCTTCGCGATCTCGATTTCCCCTTCGCGACTCAGCAACGCCACACTGCCCATTTCCTTCAAATACAGGCGAACCGGGTCATCCGTGCGGCTTAACGCGCCGGGCGTGAGATCGATCGGCTTTTCGTTTTCTTCCTCTGCCTCCGCCTCGGTCTCAGTCTCGGCTTCCTCCGCATCGTCGGCGGCCTCGCCCCGCTCGGTGCGCTTCTGCGTCCGCTCGCCGTCCGGCGCATCCACAATCTCAATGTCCAATTCGCCGAACATCGTCATGATGCTGCCGAACTGGTCGGAGGAGACCACCTCCGCCGGCAGGGTGTTATTCAGCTCATCGTAGGTCAGGAAGCCTTTTTCCTTCCCGATCGTAATGAGTTTCTTCACCTCGCCGAGCAACTCTTGCTTCGCCATAACTACTCCTTCACCAATGAGACTGTGCCGGCGACTGGCGTGCCGGCTTTCCGCATTTGCAATTCATTCACTTGCCGATTGATCGACTGCACGTCTTCCCAACGTCCTTCACGTTCAGCCCCTTTGAGGCGTGAGATGAGCTCGCGCATGGCCGCCTCGGAACGTTTCCGGTCCAGCTGATCCAGGCAGCCCTTGATATGTTCCGAGAGATCGTCGAAATGGTCGTCCCGTAGCGAGAACTCGGTGGCCAACGATCCACAGTCGGGATCTTCCATCGCCGCATCAAGGAACGCTCGCACTTCAACACGTCCGTCCGTCCCCAGGTGCTCCAACGCACAGGCCACGAGCTTCTGGCAGGCCGGGATTGAAAAAAGTTCCGGCTTCAACCGGCGGATATCCGCCGGAGACAATTTCCCCTGCAACAGCAAAAACACGAGATCCCGCTCCTCGGGAACGCCTTTGAAAGCCGGTGCGGGTTTCGGTGACGGGGTCGGTGAACCGGCGGGTTTCCGCTGCTCAGCTATCAACGCCGGATACCGTTCGATCAATCGCTGCTGGTTGATGCCCAAGCGCTCCGCAACCACTCGCAGCCGTTCTTCCCGTTCGATCGGATGTTCGCTCTTCTGAAGGATGCGTAAGATTTCATCCACGCTTCGGATCCGACCTTCGAGCGATCCGGACTCGGCCTCTTTCACACTATGCTCCAACGCATAGTCTAACAGGCTCGGAGCCGCCGCCTCGAGCCGCGCAAACGCCTCCGCTCCGGCTTTCCGTACATACGTGTCGGGATCGTCTCCGTCCGGCAACGTCACCACCTTGACGCCGAGACCGCTGTTCACAAACAAATCCAACCCGCGCAGCGCCGCCCGCACACCAGCGGCATCCGGATCGAACAACAACACGACATTCGTCGCGAACCGCCGGAGGGCTTGAATATGTTCCGCCGTCAGCGCCGTGCCGAGCGTTGCCACGGTATGGGTGATCCCGGCCTGATGCAAGGCAATCGCATCGAAATAGCCTTCCACCACGATCACGGTCTTCGTTCGGGCGATCGCCTCGCGCGCCTGATCGAAAGCAAACAGCGTCTGCCCCTTCTTGAATAACGGCGTATCGGGGGAATTCAAATACTTGGGTGTGCCGTCTCCGAGCGTACGTCCGCCGAATCCCACCACGCGCTTGCGCAAGTCGACGATCGGAAACATGACGCGGGCCCGGAATCGATCATAGAAACCCGTGGCCCCTTTCCCCGCCTGCTCCCGCGCAATGGTCAACCCGGCCGCCGCCAAATCGCCGGACGTGAACCCTTGATGCGTCAACGCCTTGATCAACCCTTCCCATTCCCCCAATGCCACACCGATGGCAAATCGCGTCATTGTGGCCGATTCAATTCCCCGCTCCGCGAGATAGGCCCGTACGGGCTCACCGGCTTTTGCATCCAGTAGATTCTTGTGAAACCACGAAGACGCAGCCTGGTTTACTTGCTCAATACGCCCGAACTGAGCGGCCTGCGGATTGAATCCGGCCGACTCCTGAACTTCGATCCCGACCTTTCGACCGAGATCACGCACGACTTCAGGGAAGCTGGCTCCCGTAATTCGCGTCAAAAATGAAAACACATTGCCGCCGGCCCCGCAGCCGAAACAATGAAAAATCTGCCGTGAGGGGCTCACCGTAAACGACGGACTTTTTTCCTGATGGAACGGACACAACCCCTTCAGATTCTGTCCAGCCCTGGAGAGCGAGACATGATGGCCGACGATATCCGCGATATCGATCCGGTCACGAATCTGGTTGATGATGTCGTCAGAAATCAGGCCTCGGCCCACGAGAGTCCTGGCTCCTTTGCACCCGTCATGGTCGACCGACGAGCTAGCCTGTAAATGATCGGAAAATTTGACTGGTCAGGGTATCAGACCGTTTGAAACCATGTCAATTATAAGGAAGACCGTTAGCCCGGAGGCCAGCCGAGGTGGCGACCGCCAAGCACGTGGAAATGCAGATGAAAAACAGACTGGCCCCCATCCCGACCGGTATTGGCCACAATCCGATAACCCGGCTCGGCCAGCCCCTTGTCCGTGGCGACCTTTCGACAAGTCAGAAGCAATCGGCCAAGTAACGCTTGATCGGACTCGCCGAGATCCTGAATCGCTGCGACATGCCGCTTTGGAATCACCAGCGTATGGACAGGCGCCTGAGGGCTGACATCATCGAACGCCAATGTATGCTCGTCCTGATACACCACTTTTGCGGGAATGCTGCCATCGACGATACGGCAAAAAATGCAGGTACTCACCGGGCCCTCCCTGGCTATTGTTCCGTCCTGAGACCGGACTTCCCGAAACGCTTCGCCAATTCTTGATAGATCACGGATAGAGGAATGTCATGGTAGCCCAAGACCATGAGCGTATGAAAAAACAGATCGGCAATCTCGTAAACGATCTCCTCTTTCTTCCCGCCCTTGGACGCCAGCAGCACTTCGCCGGCTTCTTCTGCCACTTTTTTGAGAATCTTGTCGTGCCCTCCCTCGAAGAGCTTCGTCGTGTAGGACCCCGGCTGGGGATTGGCACGACGTGTCTCGATCGTCCGCAGCACCGCCTCGAGAATGCCGCCCGCGGCCTCATCGGTTTTGCCGACGCCCACTGCACCCGACTCGTCCATGGCCGTAAAAAAACAGGCTCGCTCTCCGGTGTGGCAAGTCGGCCCGACCGGTTGTGCCTTCACCAGAATGGTGTCGCGATCGCAATCCACAAAGAGGGTTTTCACATGGAGTTTGTTCCCGGATGTTTCGCCCTTCTCCCAGAGTTTCTGGCGGGACCGGCTCCAGAAGTGAACCGTTTTGGTGGCCACGGTTTGATTCAGCGCATCCTGGTTCATATAGCCGACCATCAAGACCGTTCCGTCCAGCCAGTCCTGCACAACCGCGGGAATCAGCCCCTGCCCATCAAACTTGAATGCCTGTGCTGCGTCGCCTTGTCCCATGATGTCACGCAACCGCTGGGGCTTGATCAAGCCGCACCGGCACGCCTTTCTCACGCAAAAATTCTTTGGCCTGTGGAATCGTATACGTCCGGAAATGAAAAATCGACGCAGCCAGCACCGCGTCCGCCTTCCCCTTCGTGAACCCGTCATAGAGATGCTCGAGCGTCCCGACCCCTCCTGAGGCGATCACAGGAATCGAGACGGTTTCTGAAACAGCCGCCGTCAGGCCCAGATCATAGCCGCTTTGTTGGCCGTCTTGATCCATGCTTGTCAGCAGGATCTCGCCTGCCCCGTAGGTTTCCATCCGCTTCGCCCACTCCACCGCGTCAAGCCCGGTGGACTTGCGCCCGCCATGCGTAAAGACTTCCCAGCGAGCAGGCGTGACACTTCGCTTCGCATCAATCGCGACGACGATACACTGAGTCCCAAATTTCTGCGCCGCCTCTCTCACAAATTCCGGCTGCTGGACCGCTGCCGTATTGATGCTCACCTTATCGGCGCCGGCATTGAGCAAGGCGCGGATATCCTCGAGTGTCCGAACCCCGCCCCCAACTGTCACGGGCATGAACACACGCGCGGCGGTTTGCTCGACCACATCAATAATGGTCTTTCGATTTTCATGCGACGCGGTGATATCGAGAAAACACAACTCATCCGCCCCTTCGCGATCATAGACCGCTGCCACTTCTACCGGATCGCCCGCATCACGAAGATTGACGAAACTGACGCCCTTCACCACCCGGCCGTCTTTCACATCGAGGCAAGGAATGATGCGCTTCGTCAGCATCGTGCGCCCAAGGCCGCTACCGCTGCGGCATAATCCAACTTCCCGTCATACAGCGCCTTGCCGACGATCGCGCCTTCGATGCGAGGGCCGAGCGCATGAACGGCTTGCAGATCCTCCACACGCGTGATGCCACCCGAGGCAATGACGGGGAAGGCTGAGTGTTCGACCACCTCTTGCAACGCCGGAATATTGGGCCCGCTCAGCATGCCATCGCGCGCAATGTCGGTATAGATCACCGCGCTGATCGCGAGCCCGGCAAGTTCTTTGAGCAGATCGATCGCCTTCGTGTCCGATACGGCCGTCCACCCCTTCACCGCCACCTTGCCGTCACGCGCGTCGAGCCCGAGCAGAATGCGCCGGGGGTATTCCCGGCAGGCCTGTTCAAGAAACGCGCGATCCGTGAGCGCGGCGGTCCCAAGCACAACGCGCGACACACCGGCATTGAGATAGCGCCGTACCGTCTCGATCGTGCGAATTCCTCCGCCGACTTGCACTTTCACACTCACCGTCTTCATCATTGCTTCGATCTGTGGAAGATTCCTGGGTTCCCCGTCGACCGCGCCGTTCAAATCGACGACATGAATGAGGCCCGCCCCGCCCTGTTGCCACTTCCGAGCTACCGCCGGGACATCCTCCGAATACACCGTCTCTGCGGCCATATCGCCCTGCCGCAACCGCACACAACGCCCGTCCTTCAAATCAATTGCCGGAATCACAATCATGACAATTCGCCCGTCCCTTCCCGCTACTTCGCCTGGCTCCCGAACGGAAATTCCTTCATCACTTCATCGACCCCGTACTGAGCCAACTCATCCGCTGTGACAAACGCCCAGCGATGAATGAACCCCATGAAATCCTCGCTCATCGGCCGCTGCCGTTCATAGTAGTTCCCCACCCATAACACCTGCCCATCGGCCGCAACAACCTTCACCTCGAATCCGACTGCCGCAGCAGGACTGGCACCCATCCGGCTGCCGACCCGCTCTTGAAAGACCAACACCTGGCCAACCAACACCGCATCCGCTTTCAGTCGTTTCGCCAGGTTCGCCGCAGCCATTTCGGGAGTACTCTTCGTGGCCTCCGCTGCCGCAATAGTCACCTTGGCCATCTCCCCTGGCGGCAGAACACGCACCCCCTCCTTAGCCCGAAGACGCTTCCAGAAGAACTGAGTCACCTTATCCGCAGCATAATCGGGAACGGTGGCCGTCTGTCTCGACGGCGCTTCGGCGTCAGGGGGAACAGCAATCGAAATATCAGACCCCAGCGCACCCTCCGGAGTTGAGAAGTATGAATTGCGCTGGTCATGCAGTTGAGGTGTCTTGAGGGACGTAAAAGGAACCAGCGCAAGAGTCTGAATCTGGTAGCGAGGGAGTTCGTTCGACGACTTTGTCGTGACCTTTGCACCGCTGCACCCGACGATAAGCAGCGCCAGGCCAGCCGCCACTACCGACCATCCCGCAAAATTTCTTGCGCCTATTTCCATGATCCAAAATTCTTGATCAGCTGTAAACCGACCGTCTGGCTCTTCTCAGGGTGAAACTGGCAGGCCACAACGTTGTCCTTCCAAATGCTCGAGACAAAAGGAATTCCATAGGTCGTCGTTGTCGCCGCAATCTGTTTTTCGACGGGATCAACGAAATAGGAATGTACGAAATACCAATTAGACCCATTCGGGATGCCGGCAAACACCGGGCAGGCGCGCTGCACATTCACTTGATTCCAGCCCATATGGGGAACCTTCAACGTGGGATCAGCGGCAAACCTCCGCACCTTGCCGGGGATAATGTCCAGGCCCTCGTGCATGCCGAACTCTTCACTTTCTGTGAACAGCAGTTGAAGCCCTAGACAAATTCCCAGGAACGGTTTACCCGATTGAATCGCCATGCGAACGGAATCAACCAGCCCATACTGTTCGAGGTTTGCCATGCAATCGCCGAATGCCCCGACCCCGGGCAACACGACATGGCTGGCGCTCTTGATCACGCCCGCATCGCGCGTCACCACCGCTTGATGGCCGACAGCCTCAAACGCCTTGTGGACACTGCGCAAATTTCCCATGCCATAGTCGATGATTGCGATCATAAGTCCGTCCAATTCTCCGAAAGCTGTAACAATACCGCAACCAGGCTGATCCTGCCACTCCTGTCTCTGGAAATAAAAAGGGGGCAAGCTCTACACAGCCTGCCCCCTTCACGGCTTTCGGCCGACGGATTCGCGCTAACTTACAGCATTCCCTTTGTCGACAGGACTTTCCCCGCCAACCGCTCTTCCGGCATGGTCGCTTGATCAAGAGCCTTGGCCAACCCTTTGAAAATGGCTTCCATGATGTGGTGCGGATTGCGGCCATACATGAGATTCACGTGCAGATTCAATCCGCCATGCGTCACGAAGGCCTGAAAAAAGTCCTCGAATAAACCCAAGTCAAACGCCTTGATCTTCCGATCCGGCAAGGCCACGTTGTAGACAAGATACGGCCTGCCGCTGAGATCCACCGTGATTTGCGCGAGCGTTTCGTCGAGCGGGGCCGAGGCAAACCCGAATCGTTTGATCCCTGCCTTCTCGCCCAGCGCTTGATGCAACGCCTTGCCCATCACGATCCCGACGTCTTCAACCGTGTGGTGCTCATCGATATCAATGTCGCCTTTGGCTTTGACAACCAGGTCGAAGAAACCGTGTTTTGCCAGCAGCTCCAGCATGTGATCGAAGAAGCGGATCCCGGTGTCGATCTTGCTCTGCCCGCTGCCGTCGATCGTCCACTCGACTGAAATATCGGTTTCTTTCGTGGCACGGTGAATCGATGCCTGCCGCGCTGCCGATCCGCGCTTCTTCATGAGAACCTGCTTTCAGCCGACTTGGCATGCGCATCGAACCCTTCGATATGCGCGAGACGCACCAGATGGTCTTTCACCTTCCTCAACTCCTCTTTCGTGTAATGCACGATATTGCTGGTCTTCACATAGTCATGGACGGATAAGGCCGAGAAAAACCGCGCGGACCCGCCGGTCGGCAACACGTGATTCGGGCCGGCAATATAATCCGCTACAGAGGGCGGTGTATACCGGCCCAGGAATAAGGCCCCCGCGTGGCGGACTTTCTCCAGATAGTCGAAGGGATTATCCACCGAGAGCGTCAAGTGCTCGGCTGCAATCTCGTTCGCCACCTCAATGGCCTCATCCATGGTTGTGACCACAAAAGCCACCGCATGCCGCGCAATCGACTTCGACGCAATCTTTTCCCGCTGCAGCCCTTTCAACTGACTCTCGATCAGTTTGGACACGTCTTTGGCGAGCCGCTCAGAAGTCGTCACCAGGAAGACTTGCGCATCTTCATCATGCTCGGCTTCGCAGAGCAGATCCGCGGCGACATGGGCAGGCTTCGCATCATCATCGGCAACTACCAGTAATTCACTTGGGCCGGCGATCATGTCGATACCGACCGTCCCATAGAGCAAACGCTTCGCCGTCGCCACGTAGATATTGCCCGGTCCGACAATCTTGTCGACCTTCGCAATCGTCTTGGTGCCATAAGCGAGCGCCGCGACCGCCTGCACCCCGCCGACACGATAGATCTCCGTCACTCCGGCAATATCAGCGGCCACCAGAAGGTACGGATTGATGGGGCCCTTCTGGGGCGGCGTGACCATCACGATCCGCTCGACGCCGGCAACTCTCGCCGGAATGGCACACATCAGCACCGACGAGGGATAGACCGCTTTGCCACCGGGTACATAAACTCCCACCGCATCCACCGGCGTGACCACCTGACCCAACGTGGCGGTATCATCCTGATACATCCAGGTCTTCGTGCGTTGGCGCTCGTGAAACGCGGTGACCCGCTGCGCGGCAAACCGCAGGGCATCGCCTTCGTCTTTGCGAATATGATGATAGGCTTCTTTGATTTCCTCAGGAGAAACTCTCAACGCCTCGGCCTTGAGCGCGACACGATCAAACTGTTTCGTATAGCGCAAGACGGCACGATCGCCGCCGCGTTGGACCGCCTGGAGGATCGTCCGGACGGTTTTTTCAACCGCACTGCTCTGGACCGCCCCGCGCAAGGCGACCTTCTTCAGCGTCGCGGCAAATGATCGATCAGCCTGCGTGAGAATTTTCATGCGCGATCCTTCGCTGAGGTGGAGGCTCGTTTCGATCCTAACTTGCCACTGGGCGGCGAGGGCGATTTTTGAGAAGCCGCCACGGCCTTCCGCAGCCGGCGAATCATATCCATCAGTGGCGCATGTTTGAGCTTGAGACTTGCCCGGTTCGCGATGAAGCGTGCGGTCGACTGGGCAATCAGGTCCACTTCGACAAGATCGTGCGCCTTGAGCGTACTTCCGGTCTCGACGAGGTCGACGATCCGGTCTGCCAGTCCCACAACCGGCGCTAACTCAATTGAGCCGTACAGCTTGATGATTTCGACCGGGACCCCGCGCTGGTTGAAAAAGCGCTCGGTGATCCTGGGATATTTTGTCGCGACGCGCACCTTGGATGAGAGGCGGTCGCAGGCGACCTCGGCCCGGAGCGCGGCGACCGAGATTCTACACGCTCCAAACAGTAAATCCAACGGCTCATAGACGTCGCTGTCCTGCTCCATCAACACGTCTTTCCCGACGATTCCGGCGTCAGCCCCCCCGTATTCCACATAGGTCGGGACATCACTCGGACGCACAACCAGGAAGGTGGTATCGATCTCAGGACAAGGAAAAATCAACCGCCGGTTCTCCCCCACTAACCCGGCACTTTCATAGCCGGCCCGGCGGAACAGCTCCAGCGTCGGTTCGATCAGCTTCCCCTTCGATAGCGCAATCGTCAGCATAGATCCCTCTA
>JACOEJ010000078.1:2898-14561 GCA_024998645.1 Nitrospira sp. | reverse complement strand
CAAACTCCGGCTCAACAAACGCCGATTCCAGCCGCAGCCGCCACCATGGATTCCAAGCTGACAACCGGCATGGCAAAACACATATCTCGCGTACCCAGGTTTGAGGGGATTCTGGTCGGCATCTTTAATCCCGGTACACCCCTGGCACAGGGAGTCTCTCTCACCCCTGATAACACCCCCGGCGCACCCCCTCATTCATTCACGTTCAGCGGCCCCTATGACGGGAATGGCGATGGCTTTCAGGAAACCACGATGACCGGACATGCGACATTCAACAGCGATCCGGGTGTCGCCTGGTCCGGGGCGACGGGGCAGGCTACATTGGATGTCACCATTCCGATTGTCGGCCACGTCTATCATGCCGTTGTTAATTTCTCGATTACCTCTGCCGAACGCGTGGTATCCGGAACGGGAACGTTCACCGATCCGGTCACCGGCAACGTCACGACGATGACGGTCTCGGCGGCGACACCGCTTTCAATCAAGCCGGCGACGGGCGCCGCCGGCGCGGTATCCAACACCTGCGGGTACAGCCTCAACGGTCCCATGCAGTTAGAGGTGACCGGTTCGACCGGCATCCTGAAATCGACCTGGAACTTTTCATCCAATAGCGCCACCGTGGTGGCAAACAACCGGACGTTTACAGATCCATCCGGTCAAACCACGGCGCTGCCCGATTCGACCGTCGACACAACCTGCGGCAGCGGCGGAACGATCAACGACTGGGTCGGTACCTTCACTCAGGACTGGGCCTGCCTCCCGCGCGAATCCGGGCAGGCGAAATTGACGCTCGCGGTGACGGGCGGAAATACGGTCAGCATCTCCGATGAAGATCCCCCAGGTTCCCCGCCGAGCACGTATCCGGCCGCGACAATCGGCCAGAATCCGCACGCCACTCGAGGCTTTTTCATCAGCGGACCGGCCGGTTTCCGCTATCGCGAGGACTTCAACTGGACATTGAGCAAAGACCTCTCAACCTTTGCGCAATCATCCACTTATGTCTTTTTTGAAGGTCCCAATACGGGTACCGGTGGACTGTGCGTCGGCTCTGCGCCGCGTTCGTAATCGTATCGCGTTGGCGACTCAGCGCCGGACGGTGAGGAAAGAAACGGGGACAAGGAAAGAAACGGGGACATGCTGAATTTCCCGGCGCGTGGTCGTCCGGCGCCTTCCTCACCGCCCCACACTTCAGATACCCGCCAACCGAGATGGCATGACAAAGTAGAAGGTCCCTGTTTCTTCGCTCGATCCATCCCGTCACGAAATCAGGCTTGTTGCCCCCTTGGGCGATCCCGGCAGGACGCTTCCTCGCTAGCCTATTGTTTCCCCTCTATGATAGCCTTGCCGCCAGTGGCAGTTCTTCGAACCGGAGCGTTCGCGATGAGCCTGCTGCCTGACAGACGTGAATTGCCGATCGCTGCAGGTCTTTCTTTCCATCCTCGTTCCTCCACCATTCGCATTTGCCATTATCCGAGCAACCACCTTGTTCGATATGCGGAGCGGCCTGGCATATTGCCCGGTCCAGCAAAGGGGAGGACATGATGAATATTGTCGAGCGCGTGAAGAACATTCTGCTCCAGCCGAAAACGGAATGGCCGGTGATTGATCCTGAACAGACCTCCACGCAGGCTCTTTACACCGGGTACATCATGCCGCTGGCCGCGATCGGACCGGTCGCCATGCTGATCGGCCTGTCGGTGATCGGTGTGCAGGTGCCGTTCGCGGGTACGGTGCGGATGTCGTTCCCGAGCCTCCTGTCGCAGGTGGCCGTAAGCTATGTGCTCGGGCTGGCGGGCATCTACGTGCTCGCGCTGATCATCAATACGCTGGCGCCCACATTCGGCGGCACCAGTAATCTCATGCAGGCGTTGAAGGTGGCAGCCTACGGGGCGACGGCCGCCTGGGTCGGCGGGGTCTTCCATCTCATTCCGTCGCTCGGCCTTGTGGGAATCCTGGCGGCACTCTACACGCTGTACTTACTGTATCTCGGCCTCCCTGTGCTGATGAAATCGCCACCTGAGCGATCCATGGGCTATACCGTCTCGGTCGTGATCGCAGCGATCGTACTCTTCATGGTCATCGGCGCCGTCAGCGCCGCGTTTGTAGGTGGTCCCATGGCCGTGACCCAGAGCAGAGAAGAACGAGAGACGACCAAACAACTCGAGCAGGTCGGCAAGAACCTCGAATCCTTCACGAAGGGGCTTGAGAAGGCCGGACAGTCCGGTGAAAACACCAAGGCGGGGGACACACCGGCAAACCTTGGCGACGCGTTCCAGGCGGCAGGTAACGTGATGCAAGCCTTCAATCAGGCTGCGAGCGGAGGAAAACTTGTAGAGCCGGTCGATTTCCGACAGCTCAAGGCCTTGCTGCCGGAGGCGGTGGGCAACCTGCAGCGAGCCGAAGCGTCCGGCGAGAAATCGACCGCACTGGGAATGACGATCAGTAAAGCCGAAGCGCGGTATACCGGTGAAGATCACCGGACCATCGACGTGGTCATCTCGGACATCGGGAACGCGAGCGGGCTCGCCAGCCTGGCGCTCTATGCCTGGACGAA
This sequence comes from Nitrospira sp., assembly GCA_024998645.1. Classification (GTDB taxonomy): domain Bacteria; phylum Nitrospirota; class Nitrospiria; order Nitrospirales; family Nitrospiraceae; genus Nitrospira_D. The sequence goes on along the minus strand of JACOEJ010000078.1, from coordinate 12,007 downwards.
CAACGACATTGATAAGGATTCCCCGACCGGTTACGAGAAAACGACGACGTTCCGGGGATACAAGGCGTACGAAAAGTACAACACCCGTGATCACAGTGGTGAATTGGGGCTCCTGATCGAGAAGCGTTTCGTAGTGGAGGCTAAAGGAGCTGATGTGTCGATGGAGGAACTCAAGGGCGTGCTGGAAAAGCTCGATTTGAGCAAATTAGCCGGTATGAAAGGCTAGCTGCGGCTCCTTTCCCTCCTCTCATGCAGAGTAGCTGGCGCACATGCCTTGCACGGCAGAATATTCCCGGCACGTCGCCCTTCTCGCATCGCATGCGCGCCTAGGCCGGAGAAACGAGGCTGCGGTGGCACCTTCAAGACAGCTTGCCGGGCTGCTGGGTCCCAGTCTGATCGCCGTCTCCATTACCGAATCGATGAATCTTGAGATCTTCTCCCACACGTCTGCGCACCTTGTGTATCTCAATGGCCTCTTGCTCTTCGTGGCAGGGCTCGCGATTGTGCGGGCTCATAATGTATGGACCGCCGGCTGGCCTGTGCTCGTCACGCTCATCGGATGGCTATTTCTGCTCGGCGGGCTGATCCGGATGATTGCGCCGGTTTCCACCCAGCAGGCCGCTCAACATCCCACAACCGTGTTGGCCTTGACCTCCGCGCTGCTCATCATTGGGATCGTGCTGTCCTTTCACGCCTATCGCCGGGAGAAGAAGACGGGAACTTTCTGAATTTCCCGGCGCATGACCGCCCGGCGTTTTTCTCGCCTTCCTGTCCCCCTCCACTTCCAGAATAACAGAACTATTCTCTCGAATATCTGGAATGAGGTGCCTCCGATTTCTTTCCTGCCGCCGCTGGCCCTCATTCGACAATGCTGAATTCATAATGCGAGTTCGTCAGTGCGGCCAGGAGATCCGTCGCGTGATCGCGCCCGCGGGTTTCCATGGTGATGTCGATCGTGGCTTCGTTCAGGCTGACCCCGTAATGCGCACGGTTATACGAAGTCTCCATGATATTGGCCTGCGCTTTGGCGATCACCGAGGCAAGTTTTTCCAGGGCACCGGGATAGTCGTGAAGGCGCACGCGCAAGCGCAACCGTCTGCCGTCCCGCACCATGCCCTGCTCGATGATTCTGGCCAGCAGATTGACATCGAGGTTGCCGCCGGATACCAGCACTGCAATGTTTTTCCCGCGATGATCTGTTTTGCCTTGCAGGACGGCGGCAAGCGCAACGGCACCGGCCCCTTCCGCCACCGTTTTCTCGCTTTCCAGCAGCATCAGGATCGCCTCCGCAATTTCATCTTCATCGACCGTCACGATCCGATCGACATATCGATTCACGAGCGGCAGTGTGCGCTGACCTGCCCGTCGAACGGCGATGCCGTCGGCCAACGTCGATTTCGCAGGGAGATCGACCGGCCCCTGCTGCTGTAGCGCCGCTTGCATCGACGGCAGCCGGGCGGTTTGCACGCCGATCACTTCTACACCGGAGTTTCGCCCTTTGACTGCGCAGCCGACACCGCCGATCAACCCGCCTCCTCCCACCGGCACGATAATCACGTCCAGAGCAGGGTTCTGCCTCAGGAGTTCTAACCCGATGGTCCCTTGTCCGGCGATGACCGCGTCGTCGTCGAAGGGATGAATAAACACCGCCTTCCTCTGCACGCTCCGTTCAATGGCGGCCTCACAGGCCTCGTCGTAGTTGTCCCCGTGTAACACGACGTCCGCGCCGTAACCGCGGGTTGCGGACAACTTGATGAGCGGCGTGGAGCGAGGCATCCAGATCTGGACCGGGATCCCGCGTTGCGTCGCGTGATAGGCTACTCCTTGTCCGTGGTTTCCCGCCGAGGCCGCGATCACACCCTGTTGTCGCTCCTCTTCGGTCATCGTCAGGATGCGATTGAGGGCGCCGCGCTCCTTAAAGGACCCCGTCATCTGCAGATTTTCCAGCTTCAGAAAGATGGCATTCCCGGTCAGACGGGACAGCGTCTTTGAGTGCACCAGGGGAGATTCATAGATCGATGGACTGATGCGTGCGGCGGCGGCTTCGATGGATTCACGACTAACCATACCCGGCTCTCCTTTCCATACTCTTGTCCATATTCTTGCTGCGCGCAGGCAATAAAAAGGCCCCTGGCGGATTCGGTTCCGCCAGGGGCCTTTTGCTGCGTCGATATCGCTCTCGGTGGCAGACAGGCTCAGGCGGAAGTGGCGATGATCATCGCCGCCATGCTAATCCCGATGCTCTGCCGAATGGTCTTCATAGTTTCACGACACGCCGCTGTTCAATCTCTCTGCCCGCAGTTTATATCATCCACCATCAGACGTATCAAGCCTGAGCAAAGAAAGGTGCAGGGCGTGGGCATTGTACAAAGCCGGTCGCGGGCACAGTCAGCCGGTGGTACGAGTGCTCCGAACCTGTCAATATTGCCCGGCTCGGCAAAGCGAAGAAGGTCGAGGGCGAAAGTGGGCATGAATCGACCTGGTCAATAGCCGATTAACCAGCTAAACTCCCCCTCAGGTTGGTACGAGAACAGCAGGGCCGATCCACTGTACGTGGATGCTCATCAGAACGCTGGTCCGATTTCCGGGAACTACCGTCTGCCGACCGATTCGAGAGAGGAGGTTCAACGTGGACATTCGGAGGTCCAAGGCAGTCCTTGCCGCGATTGCCGGCCTGGCAGCCGTCATGGGGATCTGTGCTCCGGTGCAGGCTGAACCTTTGACGGTCGGGGCGCCTCCCAGCTTACGGCCGGCGCTCATCGAAATCCTGCCGATGTTTGAACGGGAATACGACGCGCCTGTCCAGGTCGTGTACACGCCATCGAAAACCCTCGTCCGGGAAATCGAAAACGGAGCTCCGATCGATGTGTTGCTGACGGGCGGAGTTGACGAAGTCGAGCACTTACACAAGAAGGGACTGACTCTCAACGGGAAGCCGCGGATCTACGCAAGAACGTCTCTCGTCCTGGTCATGTCGACGAACTCTTCAGCCGCGTTGATTTCACTCGACGATGCCCTGCAGAATCGAGCCACACGCATCGTCCTCGGTGATCCTCAAACATCCTCATTGGGAGACATCTCTGCGCGGGCGCTGGCAAAAGTCAATCCGACGTATAAAGCCCATGCCAATATTCTCTATGCTCCGCATAGCGAGGACATCATACAGTTGATTCGCACAGGCAAGGCCGATGTGGGTCTGGTCTACCGCGTCGATACGATCAACAGCGGGCAAGTGCGCATCAGCGATGGCACCCCCATCGGATCGCAGGTGCCGATCCAGTTCGGCCAAGCGGTGGTGTCGACCTGTCGCCCCGCGTTGCGCCCCGTTGCAGAACGGTTTTCCGATTTCTTGATGACGCCGCGGATACAAAAACTCCTGGTCAAATACGGGTTCGACTCCTGAGTGAGGCGCCGCATGGATTCCCATCTAGAGGAAAGAGAGGACAGTATGACCAAGAAAGCTTTGATCTGGATCGCCGGCCTGGCGATGCTCGCAGTGCTGGCCGCCCCGAATGTCTTCGCCGTCGATAAGAATTCAGACTCCCTTGCGGGTATTCCTCCCAGAACCGTTGCTGACTATTTGCGCGCAGTCGTTATGGCTCACCGGCACTTCTACACCCTCCAGATCATCAACCGACTTGTCCCGGAAGGTAAGGTTGCTGTGTCTGAAGACTGGCGGACCGCACATGCCTTGCCCTTGCCGGTGCAGTTCCTGCAAGAGACCAGCGAGATTGCTGAATTGACCGGCCCGAATGTCCGCTACCATCTGATCAGTCAGTGGCCGATTAAAAAAGACAATGCGCCGGCCAATGAATTTGAGCGGAAGGGTCTTGAGGCCGTGCAGGCCTATCCCAATAAACCGTATTTTGGCACCATCGCAGGCGACGGGGGACAGTTGTTCGGAGCGGTCTATGCCGATGTGGCAGTCACAAAGGCATGCATCGAATGCCACAATTCGCATCCCAACACCTCGAAATCGGATTTCAAACTCGGTGACGTGATGGGGGGACTTGTGATCAGCTTTCCACTCAGCCGTCAGTGAGCAGCCGGTCTGATGAGGCGGATGGAGAGAGGACACGTGGACAAGAGCAGAGGAAAATACGAACAGGGAGGCAGAGCATGGCAGTCCGGCGCGGCTCTCTCCTCCGGAGGGATGGCGCCATTCAAAGACTCAAGGCAGTTACTGAATTGCCTGAATATGTCCCCTGCCCGCCTTTCTTTCTCCGACTCGAAACCGACATACCCACTTGTCACGAGCCAAGGATTTCTCCCATTGCGGCCGACCGGTCCCTATGAGCGGGGCATACGCGCGTCCGCGCAGGTTGGCGAAGAGCACCCGGACCTCTTGTTGCGCACCGCCGATCAACTCCACCCCTCCTCACGCCCAACCCTGCCATGATCACCCCGCCAGGCCATCGCACGGGCACAAAACAATGGGGCAGGCTGAGCTGTCTCCTCTTCCTGGTCCCCCCACATGCTACATGGCATACCTGACTATCTGCTCGTATGTAGTTCAGCCATGGTGCCGGATTCGTCCCGTCGTACGAGCTCCGAGGAAAAGGCCGGCAGACACACCGCCACATACTCGGCGCCCTCGGGCTCCAGGGTGCTGTACCGTACCCATTCACCTCTGCGAGCGATGATTGCCTGGCCAGCCTTTACGTCAATGGATTCCGTGCGAGTTTCCACCCGAAGCGCCCCGCGCAACACCAAGGTATATTCATCGAACTCGGGACTCTGTCCCGGCTCACTCCAGCCGGCAGGACTCTTCATGTGGGCAATACTCAATGCCTCCGTGGCGGAGTTGAGGCGCCCCACATACTCGGCAATTTCCTTATGCTTGTTTCCCGCTGCCCTGATGATGATCGGCCGCTGAATGAAATTGACCATGTCATTGCTCCTCTGGATATTTCACACACGTACGCCGATGACTTCTAGAAGATACGGTCAGGTCTTGCACTGAAACATCGTCCATTCCCATGACCGGAGCGGCCGGACAGGAGGAAAGAATTGTATTAGACATCACAATCTTTCTTTCCTCACGCTCGCTGACATCCGGCAAGTACGGCGGTAGCTCTGCATACCGCCGTACTCTTCGCTTCTTCGCCAATCAGCGTCCCCAGTTGGCTCACTCGGTAGCCAGGCTTGCGCGCAGGCTGCCCCGTCCTACATGATCCGGCAGCAACATGATGCAATTGGGGTTGAACCCCTGCGCCTTCAACGTCTCAATGCTCCCTAACACTTTATCCTGCTTCAAATCGATCACCGTAATGGACCCGTCGCTCAGTCCTTCAAGATTCAGCAGGCTGTTCTGAACAAAGAGATACCGCTCATCGGGCGACAACACGCTATGATGGGCGCCGGCGGCCGCCGCGATGGTTTTCAGAAACTTCGGCTGCCGCGGATCGTTGTTGTCGTACAGATTGATGAACCCCGGCTTCGCCGTCGTGACGAACAGGCGGTCTCCCTTCGCGTTGTAGAGCATTTCCAACGGCATCCCTTGTTGCCGCGGTCCGAAATCATCAACCTCATGGAACGAGAAAGCCTGGCGCTTCGGATCCCAGACCCCGGCCCACAACGTGCCTTCCATCATGTTGGTGATATGCACCACGGGAGGATCAGCATTCGGACTGAACACGATTTCAACCGGGGCCGATTTGGCCGGAGCCGGCTTTGACGCAAGAGTATGCGTCGACAGCACTTTACCGCTCCCGGCTTCCAGCACCGTCACCGAGTCGCCCGCATCGGACATGTCCGGCTTCATGGTACTGGTGACAAGGACGCGATCGATGCCGTTATGAATCGCGATCCCGTGCGGATACAGAATCGTCGCCGCGGCCGGCTCAGCGGCGCTGACCGTTTTGATCGGCTTATCCACGATCGCGTCGCCCATGATCACGTTATTCGAACCCATGCAGGTGAGGTACCAGGTCTTGTTGTCTTCCGACACGGCGAGATCCTCGCCGAACTGGCAGTCCGGCACGTCGATCGCACGGAGCCGATAAGGGAACTGCGTGAGATCGATCACGTGCAGCAGGCTCTTCCCCAGAGCCGTGACATAGGCTTTGCTGCGATCTCGATTGAAGAAGATGTGATGAGCTACGAGGTCGGATGGAAGCGGAATCTCCATCAGGATCTTTCCGTAGCCCGTAGACTCCGGATCGATGTCCATGATCGCAATACCCTCCCGTCTCACCGGCTGGTCGGGCTTACTCTCATAGTTGATCAAGGCGAGAATTTCCGCTGACGCGAGAGTCGTGCCGATGAACAGCAGGCCCAAGGTCAATGTGAGCAGTCGAAATGCTTTCATGGCAACCTCCTTGTGGATGAATCAAGACGGACATTATCCTGCTTTGCGATTTCTACGCCGCGCGCGGACATCACGGTCCGGTGTTGCGCTTCACGCCCTGGCGCATGGCGGGTCGGCTTCGCCGCCCCGCCTGGCCGTTCAGGCTTCTTTCATCGCATGAGTGCCGTGCGTGACCGCCCCGCCCGCGCGTAACGCCGCCGCAGCCAACACGGTTTCAGCGATCTCCGGATCCGCAGCGCCCAACTCTCTTGCCCTGCCCACGTGGAGTTCGATGCAATAGGGGCACTGTATGGTCAGTGCAACCGCAATCGCCATCAGTTCCTTATACTTTTTTGGAACAGCACCCTCAGCCCAGGCGGCCTTATCGAAGGCCCAAAACGCTTTCATCGCTTCCGGCGCATGCGCCTCTAAATTCTTCAACTTGGCAAGATTCTTCATGTCGTACATGACCGCCTCCCGGTAATGTGTGGTTGCTGAATCAGAGTTGCCCGGACATTCCTCCTGTGGACGTTTCAGACTCGAATGCCGATCACTTCCAGATACTCGGCAGGGACCGTCGTACAATCCGTTCCCGCTCGATTGTGAGCAGACCAGAGCGCTTCGAGCTCCTGGCGAAGCTGCTCTTGCCCGGCTCCGTCAAGAGATGCGAACGCCTGATTGGTCGGTCCATAGTAGAGACGGAAGAGTTCCACGACCTCCGCGGGAGGGAAGGGATAACTGAACGTATAGTGGCGCCTGCCCATTTGGAGATCCGAGAGGCCCTGGCCGAGCCGTTCACGGACCATGGCTTCGTCGCCCCACAGGACCGGCGAGGGCATGCCGGAGGGCGCAATGAACTTCGCGACGGTCTTGAACATCTGACCGACAAACCCCTGCGGCGTCCAATTGGCCATGGCAATAGTTCCCCCCGGCACACAGACCCGCAACAATTCCTTCGCCACCAGGTCAGGCCGCGGGGCAAACATCGCGCCGATCAAACTCGCGACGACGTCGAAGCTCGCCTCCTCGAAAGGCAGCGCCTCAGCATCGGCTTCCTCGAAGCGGGCCGGAAGCCCCTCCGCTTGCGCGCGCGCCCGTGCCCGATCCACCCAATTGCTCGCGATGTCCACGCCGGTCACCTCCAAGCCATCCTTGGCGGCAATCAGCGCGAGCTGCCCGGAGCCGCAGCCCACATCCAGCAACCGGCATCCGGGCGCGACCTGCAAGCGCTCGTAAAACTCTCGCGCACCGCTTTCCATGTACCGCGAGAATCGGTCGTAGTCGCCGGCCATCCAGATGGTCTTCAGTCGAGTCTTCACATTTTCCACATCGGGTGATACCGCGCTGATAGCCATGAGGCTCCTCCTTTGTGAATGCACTGATTTCTGAACGGTTCAGCACGCCGCTGAACCACATGCCGCACTGTAGTACGACGAGGCGGGAATACTCTTATCCGGGAGTCTGGTTCTCTTAGCCGGAGCGTGGTAGGCTGCGTGTCTCTTGATCGGTCGTCCGGATTCTTTTGCCGGTACGCTGCCGCTGCAGGGGGTGACCCGCATGGATGTCTTGTCCGAAGTCCTCAAGGCCGTCAAGCTCGACGGGGCCGTCTTTTACAACGGCGAGTTCTCCGCACCCTGGTGCGCCCACGAACCCGACTCGCCGACAATGGCGTCGTACCTTTCCGTCGGCGCCAAACACGTGATTATTTTTCACCTCATCACCGAGGGCCGCGCCTACGCCCGGATGGAGGGAGTCGACCGGCCGGTTCCGCTCACTGCCGGGGACATCGTGGTATTTCCCCGCGGCGATGCGCATATCATGGGTAACGGGCCCCCCGTTACGCCGATGGATAGCGCCGGCGAATTGCAACGTGTGCTGTCGGAGGGGGTGACGGTCTCGCGCTGTGGCGGCGGGGGCGCACTCACGAAAATCATCTGTGGCTATATGACCTGCGACCTGCACCTCAGTCACATCTTCCTGAGCGGGCTGCCGCCCATTCTGAAGATCAACATCCGCAACGAGGAGTCCGGCCAATGGCTGGAACAGTCCATCCGCCATGCGATCGATCGAGCGGATACCGGCAGGCCGGGGGTTGAGGCTGTCCGTGCCAAGTTATCGGAAGTATTGTTTATCGAAACGCTGCGGCGCTACATCGACCGGCTCCCACCGAAACAGACCGGATGGTTGGCCGGTGTCCGCGACCCGGACGTCGGGAAGGCCCTGGCGCTGCTGCATCGACGGCCCGCCCATCCTTGGACGATCGCCGCGCTTGCGAACGAAGTCGGCACATCGCGCTCTGTCCTGGCCGAACGATTTCGACGCTATCTCTCGGAAACCCCCATCGCCTACCTGACCCGCTGGCGACTCCAACTCGGCGCGCAGTTGCTCACATCCACTAATAATAGCGTGATAGAGATTGCTGCCGAAGTTGGCTATGAGTCGGAGCCCGCCTTTAACCGCGCCTTCAAACGTGAGTTCGATCTCCCGCCGGCCCGTTTCCGCAGCCAATCGAAGAAACGATAATCGGATAGACTCATTTTCCAGGAAACTTCCCCGGAATAATTTGGGGGTCATCATGAGTTGGGAGCAGGCAAAACACAGGCCCCATTTCCCTGCGCGTGGCGGGCCGGCGCATCGATTGACACCCGGGAAGCGACAGAGAATCAGTCCGTCGCAACGTTGACCATACCGTATGTCCGCCCAACGATGCGTCTGTGTCTTCTTGACTCCAAGGCCTGCTCTCAGATACGTACTGCTCATGCTTGCCATCGACACAAACCAAGTCCTCTTTGTTCTTGAAGTCCTCGGCGTGCTGGCCAT
>JACOEJ010000078.1:0-2798 GCA_024998645.1 Nitrospira sp. | reverse complement strand
CTCACCTCTCCCCCATCGCATCCGACGTGATGAATCTGCTTTCGACTTTGCAGTAGACTTGCCGAACTTCGATTGATGAAACTGCCGTCGGTGACCTGAGCAACGAGGAACTCTGCCATGGTAAAGAAGCTTATGAATGGACTCGTGGTGCTGGGGCTCCTGGCCAGTGCGGGATGCAATGCCGGTCACCCTCGACTCGATCACCCGGCGTTGGAACACTCACAGCTCATCGATCTCACTCATGCGTTCGGCGCAGACACGATTGTATGGCCGACGGAACATGACTTCCGGCTCGTCGTCCAGCATGAGGGTGAGACGCCCAGCGGCTACTATTACGCGTCGAACCGCCTGGAGATGGCCGAACATGGCGGGACGCACATTGATGCGCCGATTCATTTTTCCCGAAACGGACAGAAGCTGGATGAAATTCCGATTGAACACCTGGTAGGGGCCGGCATCCGCATTGATGTGTCGGCTCAATGCGCCCGCGATCGGGATTACCGCATCACGGTCCAGGATTTCGAGCGATGGGAAGCGGCACACGGGCGCATTCCCGACCGGGCGATCCTGTTGCTCGACACCGGATTTGCCCGATTCTGGCCATCACGGCAGGACTATTTGGGGACAACGCTCAGAGGGCCGGAGGGTGCGCGTGCACTCCATTTCCCCGGTGTGCATCCTGATGCTGCTACGTGGCTGGTGCGCGAGCGACGTATCAAGGCCATCGGAATCGACACCGCGTCGATCGATTACGGTCAATCCACCCACTTTGAGGCGCATGTCGCGCTCCTTTCCCAGAACGTGCCGGCGTTCGAAAATCTCGCCGACCTCCGCGCTCTTCCGAATATGGGATTTCAGGTGATTGCCCTGCCGATGAAGATTGCCGGTGGCACCGGCGGTCCGCTCCGCGTCATCGCCGTGCTGTCTTCTGCTCACTAACCATCTACGTAAACACTCAATAGGGCCTTTTGAGTTTTCCGGTGTGTGCCGATCCTTCCTTTGAGTGACACCGTTCGTCGCTGTCCCTCACCCTTCCCCTTATCTTTTTTTTACATTTTATTATGCGATGGCCTATTCATCGGGTACCTTACGACTATCTCGTTCAGGCGATCTCACGAAGGAGGAGTGGCATGATACCGTCTCTCGTTTGCCTCCGCCGGACCACCGGCTTCGTTGTTATCCTTGCCGTCTTGGCCGGGTGCTCGGTCACCATGAGCGCAAAGGATGTCCCCTTGCTGCAGGCCACCAGCCCGCTCAACAGCCCGCGTTCCCAGTCCTTTGTCTTACGCCCGTTCAATGATCAGCAGAGCATGGCCTCGCCGGTGATTCTTCAAGTCGCTTTCAACAAGTTGACGCTCGAAGAGTCTCCGGCAGCTATGACGACTGCCGCCCTGCAGCGAGAGCTGGAGCGGACCGGCCATCGACCGATCCCGAACGGCCAGCAATCAAAAGGAGACTTTCTCATTGAAGGCACCGTGACTCAGTGCTCACTCCGCCGCGATATCGGCAACTCACTGACCACCATCACCGGCGATATCGAGATGGCCATCACGGTCCGTCCCGCAACCGGGGGAAAGAAAGTGTTCACGAAACGATATCGAGGATACCACTTCGCTAATGGGCCGGATCTCCCGCCTAAGATCTGGAAAGACGTATTGGGTCAGGCCATCGCCGAGTCGGTCAAGAGCCTGTCGATGGATCGCGATCTGGCCGCCTTCATTCACTCGCTGTGAGAAATGATTCGGCAAAAGAACATGAGGGCATTCTGAATTCTGCTCAGCCAGGCGAGACCCTGACGATGGTGTTACTCGCCCGGCGTCAGCATTGCAGGGGTGCGGGCAGGCTTTCTCCGCACCTGAACATCCTGATCGATCATCTTCAGGATATTCAGTTGGGATTCTAATTCGTCGATACGCTTCTCTCGTTCTCGCAGCTGTTTTTGGAGGGACTGCACGACGCTCGACTCAGCGGCAACCGGATCGCTCTTATGTGCCACCGGGATAACGGGTGGAGTGGAGGGCAGAGTGGCAGGTGCGGTGCCGCACGCAGTCAGCACACTCGCCAGCCAGAGACCACACCCCAAACTGCCATATAGTTTTCTTCGCACGTGACTCATGGTTTACATGTGCCACCAGATCCCAGATCCCGCAAGGACATTCCTATTCTTGACCGGTTCGGGGAAAAAGCAGGTAAGGTGACAATTGGCAGTCCCCCCTCTACATCCCTCGAGTGACATAGACTCAAATAGTATCTACCGGATACAATGTTTCTGCATTTCTTATTGCACCACTATGATTCTACCTTGCGGTGGGTGGAAACGCGGATGCTAGGCGAAGCAGAGGTGGCGGATGGAACGTGAACTCGATCCAGGATCCCATGAGTGGACCAAGCATGAGCGGGTCATCGTATTTGATGGCGTCTGCAATTGGTGTAACTTTTGGGTAAATTTCGCAATCGATCACGATCCCCGGGGAAAGTTCAAGCTTGGGACGCTTCAATCTCAACACGCAGGACAGATACTGCGGGAGCTTCAACTGTCCCCGGATGACTTCGAGACCTTTCTCCTTCTGGAGCGAACCCGTGTCTTCACAAAATCCACGGCTGCACTGAGAATCGCAAAGCAGTTGTCGGGCCTCTGGCCCTTGCTTTACCTCTTCATCATTGTCCCTGTCCCCTTTCGCGACGCCGTTTACGACTTTGTGGCTCGCCACCGGTACAAGTGGATGGGTAAGGCCGATACCTGCCGCATTCCCACTCCGAACGATCGTGCACGATTTGTGTGACGAAACGGTCACGGG
>JACOEJ010000077.1 GCA_024998645.1 Nitrospira sp. | reverse complement strand
TTCCAGGCCCGTGAGCAGTTGTGAGAACCCTTGAATCCGCGCCCCGCGGGCATGCATCTGTTCACGCACGGTCGCGCCCAAGGCCACGTCACCCGCTCGCTCAGCTAAGGCTGCCGCGAGATGATTGTAAAACCATCCGGCCGGGAGGGCCTCAGCCAAGGCAGACTGCAACTCCATTTCACGTTCGCTCGTGAGCAAACCCTCGCCATAGGCGGCGTCGATGAACGCTGCATAGAGAGACAGCGGCGCATCCTCACCGGCCCAGAGGTTGGCGGCGGCCAACGCTTCCGACGGGTGTCCGGATTCGGCCTGCAGAATCGCCAATCGCAATTTCGCTGCCGGCGAGGCGGTCGCCGCCACCAGTTCTTGATACCACTGGATCGCTTGCGCCCGCTCGACATCATTGCTGCCGGCCGTCCACTCTGTCACTCGCTGCTGCCAGTCCGGCGCAAGCAGCAAACCGTCTTGCGCCTCCATCGTCCGGCTGACCATCCGGTCCAGCGCCCGCTCAGGATCCTCAAATCGATCGAGCTTGGGTGAATTGGAGGACAACCAGAGCAGCGTACCCAAGGCCGTGATGAGCAGCAACGCGGCAAACAGGCTGACCCCGAAGGAAAAACGTGGGCGATCGGGCCCGTTGAATGGCGAAGGAGTCTCGGCCCTCCCCGTCTCGGCAAAACCTGTCTGGTCGTCCTCTTGCCTGCTTGCATCAATCATAGGGGTGACTATACCATCGGCGCCTCGCGGTCACCTATCCCTCGAAATGGCTAGATCCTCCCCCATTATCCCGCCACTATCACGTGGCCTCTCACGCCGGACTTGGCTATACTAACCCCGCAAAACCGTTCGGAGACTTCGGTATGATGCGCAACTTTGTTCCTCCCCGGCGCCTGTTGCTCGGCCCCGGTCCCAGCATGGTGCACCCCCGTGTCTTGCAGGCCCTTGCTACGCCCTTGCTCGGCCATCTCGATCCCGCGTTCCTCGGGATCATGAACGATGTGCAGCACTTGCTCCGGTTCGTGTTTGCCACCACCCATCCCTTCACCATTGCGGTGTCCGGAACCGGATCAGCCGGGATGGAAGCAGCCATCGTCAACGTAGTCGAACCAGGGGATGCCGTGATCGTCGGCGTTAACGGCGTCTTCGGCACACGGCTCGCAAACGTCGTCGAACGATGCGGCGGAAAAGCGATCACACTGGACATGCCTTGGGGTCAGATCATTCCCCCGGAGATGGTTGAGTCGGCCTTGCGCCGGTCAGGACCGGTGAAGGCCGTGGCACTGGTCCATGCAGAAACGTCAACCGGCGCGTGCCAACCGCTTGAGGCGATCGGCTCACTGTGCCGGGATCACAACGCGCTGCTGATCGTCGATGCCGTCACCTCGCTCGGCGGCATTCCAGTCGATGTCGACCGTCTGGAGATTGATGTCTGTTACAGTGCGACGCAGAAATGTCTGAGCTGCCCGCCGGGACTGGCGCCGTTCACATTGAGTTCGCGAGCCCTATCCGTGATCAAAGACCGCCGCACTCCCTGCCAAAGCTGGTACCTCGATATGGCGCTGGTCGCAGAATACTGGGCCGAAGGGTCACGCGCCTATCATCACACCGCACCGATATCGATGATCTACGCACTACGCGAAGCGTTGCGACTGGTGGAGGAGGAAGGACTGCCCACCCGCGTTGCGCGTCATCGGCTCAACAGCGAGGCCTTAGTCGCCGGGCTTATGGAGCTGGAGCTCACGCCGCTTCCCCTGACGGAGCATCGGCTCCCGATGTTGACCTGCGTGACGATCCCTCCGCATATCGATGAAGCTGCGGTCCGGCAACAGCTGCTCCAGATCTACGGCATTGAAATCGGCGGGGGACTGGGTCCGCTCAAAGGCAAGGTCTGGCGGATCGGATTGATGGGGGAATCCAGCACGGAAGCGAACGTGTTGACGTTCCTGAACGCACTCGAAGAAGTGTTGATCCGATTCGGCTGGCTCTCCACGCCGGGGGTCGCGCTGCAAGCCGCCGCACGAGTCTACAGCCGAACTGTGCGAAAGGAGTACCGAGCATGAGCCGTCCTCTCTTAGTGGTGCTAGGAGCCGTGGTCTTTGCGTTGATGAGCGTCATTTTCTTCTGGATCTTTAAACTGACGTTGGCCAATTCCATGAAAACGGACATGGTCTCGCCGGAAAAAGTGGCCGCGTTTATCCAGGCCCTGCTCGAAGCCAATCGCAACAACTATACGGACAACGTCGTGGTGAAGCTGCAGAAAGAAGGGATTCAGGCGCACGAACATTGGAAAGACGAACGCGGCGTCGCCTTGCCTGCCCAGTATCTGATGGAATCCGGCCGACTGGTATCGATGAAAGATCTGAAGTTTTCGTTCCGCCTGGCCAGCCTCACGCCGATCTATGTCTGGAATGGTCCCAACAGCGACTTTGAACGCCTCGGCCTCGCCGCGGTGGAAAAGAACCCTGACAAACCGCACTACGGCTACATCACCAAAGGAGGCACGCGCTACTTCCAAGCCATTTATGCCGACCGGGCCGGTTCGCAAGCCTGCGTCGATTGCCACAACCAGCACTCCAACAGCCCACGCCGCGATTTCAAATTGAACGATGTGATGGGCGGCATCGTCATTACCTTCCCGGTCGGAGAATAATCCCATGGCCATCGCCATTCAGCATGTTCGCCTTATTGACGGAACCGGCTACACGATCGAACGCGCCACCATTTTGATCCGCGGCAGTAAGATCGTCGCCACGGGATCGAGCCGCACCATGACGATCCCGAAAGGCGTGACCAGAATCAACGGCCGCGGCCTGACGGTCATCCCCGGCTTGATCGATTGTCACGTGCACCTCTGTCTGGGAGGAGAGCCGGACGTCGTCGCCACGGTCGAATCGGATGCTCCTTCCATGACGCTGCTGAAATCGGCGCGCCACGCACGGCAGACGCTGGAGTCGGGATTCACCACGATCCGCGATGTCGGCTCGCGCGACCACTCTATCTTTGTCCTGAAGCACGCCATTGACCAGGGAGTCATGCCGGGTCCCCGCATTGTCGGCGCCGGCCTCGCGATCTGCATGATCGGCGGCCATGCCCGCTTCATCGGTCAGGAAGTCGAGGGGATCGAGCAGGTCCAGCGTGCCGTCGACGCCCAGCTGGCAGCCGGAGCCGGAGTAATTAAAGTCATCGCCTCAGGCGGCGTCCTCACTCCAGGCACGTCACCGGATCAGGCGCAGATGACCATGGACGAACTCACTGCCGCTGTCGCGACAGCCCGCCGGGCACAGAAGAAAGTGGCCGCCCACGCACACGGGGCTTCCGGCATGAAAAACGCGATTCGCGCCGGCGTCCACTCCATCGAACATGCCACCCTGCTCGATGACGAAGCCGGTGAGTTGATGAAAACGCACGGCGTCTACATGGTCCCGACGCTCTCTGCACTTTCCACCACTGCGGCGGGACGGCCGGGCTGCGGCATTCCCGTCAGCGCGCTCGACAAGGCGAAGGCGATGACCAAACGCCATCAAGCGAGTTTCAAGAAGGCTCATCAGAGCGGACTCTGCATTGCCATGGGCACCGATGCAGGAACCCCTTTCAACTACCACGGAGACAATGCGCAGGAACTGGAACGGATGGTGGCATTCGGCATGAGCCCGATGGAAGCGATTCTCGCCTCAACCGCGGCCGCCGCACGCTTGATCGGCATCCATGACACGGTTGGCACCCTGATGCGAGGCCGGCAGGCGGATCTGGTCATTATGGATGGCAACCCGCTCAAGCGGATTGAGTACTTGCGGGACCGCAGCAGAATCATGGGTGTGATGCAGGCTGGCAAATTCGTGGCTGGACCGCTCTCGACTTGACGTCAAGCGTCATTCGACATCCGGAGAAAAGACATTCTCTTCTCATTCGATTGACGTTTGGCCAATCACGATTCACCGCCGTTCGTAGAAGAGCTCCAAGGCCGAGGCGTATCCGTGGATGCGGCCTTTTCGGAAGCTGTCCTCCAACTGTCCTCGCAATGAGCGAAACCCGCCTTCGTCGCTCTTCTTCACAACCCCTTGCGACACCATCATCTCGGCGGCCACTTCGACGAGTCGCCCCTTGCGCGCTTCCATCTCCTCGGTGAGAAAATCATCCATCACTTCCGCACCCCGCTCTGCAACCAGATCTTCTTTAAACGTGTCATAGCCCTGCGCCGCCACGGTCCGCTCGCGCAGGATGGCCAGTTCTGTTTTCACTCTGGCCACATTCTTCACCAACAGCGCGAACAGCTCTTTTCGTCCCTCATCGAAGAGCTTCTGCTCCATCTCATGGAGAATGACCGACAGATCCACGAAATCCGCGCGGGGCTCGTCACCCCAATACAGCCGGTCATAGCTGCGCCGCTTCTCTGTATCGCCGACGATCTCATAGGCCGCGTTGATCTCGCGGATCTTCGCCTCCGCATCTTTGGCGTCGGGGTTCCGATCAGGATGATGCTGGAAGACCAGCTTACGGTAGGCCTTCTTGATCTCATCGTCGGATGCCTCGCGGGAGACACCCAGCACACGGTAGTAGTCCATTTGCGCCATGCGCGAAACTATAACACGAGCCTTCCCCGGGCTTCACCTTGACTCCTCCCACCCCCTTGACCTTCTGATCATCCGGCTTATCTTTAAAGTATGACAAACAACACAACTCCAAAAACACTGACGAACGACGAAAAGAAGGCTGCGGACGCCGCATTCGCCGGACGCCCGTTTAACTCTTCTTGGTCGGCCTCTGCACGGATGATCTATGATGGCATTGTGAACGCCTTGCCGAAAGAAGTCGTCACGGCGCTTCCAGAAGTCGATGCCGTGGTCGCTGAGCTGGAAGCGAATCTACCAGCTGTTTCAGGCATTGAAAACAAGACTCTCGTCGACATGGACTCGAAGCAGGAAGGCACGGCAGCAGACTCCACTGCTGGACCAGGCGTCCCGACCATCAGGGATCGGCAGGAAGCGATTCAGTCGGGGGTTTTAATCGACGTCACACCGACAGCCAAGGAACTCGGGCTCACATTTCCAGTCACCATCACCAAGCCGTTATGGGATATCGGAATCGTCACGAATCAATCGCTCTCCCAGGAGGAACAGACGGGACGG
The DNA here is from genome assembly GCA_024998645.1 of Nitrospira sp. GTDB lineage: Bacteria > Nitrospirota > Nitrospiria > Nitrospirales > Nitrospiraceae > Nitrospira_D. Next base: position 9,542 of record JACOEJ010000077.1, on the reverse strand, counting down.
CTTCGCGACGTCTTGATGGCATTCAGACTGAGGCTCGCGAGTCTTGCGACCATCTCACCGCTGATTGATTTCCCGGCTCTCCTGGCGATGCCGCCAAGCACGGTGCCGCAACCGGTCCCATTGTTTGCCATCATTCAGCCGGATAGTGGGAACCAGGCCAACGTGACCCTGTTGCTCCCAAACGAAGTCTCGCTGACGATTACACCGTCAAACTAAACCGGGTTCGACGGTCAACGGCGGATCAGTTTCTCGATAAACGATCGCTCTTCTGTCTCTGTCTTGACGAGGCCATCCAGGTGAGCGTCACGAAGTTGGGTGAGCACCTTGCCATAGATCGGTCCCGGTTTGATGCCCATTGATTGAAGCTCTTTCCCGGTGAGCCGTGGTTTGGCCTGTCGCCAGGCCGTGAGATACGCCGACACCAGTCGCTTCACCCGATCGGACGGGCTCTGGGCCATGATGGCCACCAGCGCCTCATCCTGCACGTCCTCTAAAATTCGGCACACCCCGGACGGTTTCAACGGCGGCTGTTTGCTGAGTTGCCGCAGAAGCCGATGGGCTCCTCCCCGCATGGCCTTCAACGTAGTGGCTTCGCGCTCACTGAAGGGAAAACGTTTCAACAAATCCGTCACGCCACGATCAGGCAGGACCGCTGCGATCACCATCATATAGACCAGCCAGGCCTCCAGCTTGTGATCCAGATAAAGGAGCCGATACCAATCGAGCGTTTCTTCGACGGCATACAGCAACTTCTCCAACCGTGGAGTCCAGACGAGCTTCGGATGGATGAATCGCAACAGATCGAGCTCCGCCAACCGCTTCAATCCCGACTTCGGCTCCCGCTCTGAACAGAGCGCTTTCAATTCTTCCAAAAGCCGGTGGCCGGAGAGCTTCTGGAAGAGCGCCATCTTGACGGCGGCCTTTACCAGCGCCAACGTGTCTTTCCCAAGATGAAATCCGAACCTGGTCTCAAAGCGGACGGCACGAAATACGCGAGTGGGATCTTCGACAAAACTGAGACTGTGGAGAACGCGTATGGCCTGATTCTTCAGATCCCGCTGGCCGCCGTAGAAATCGAGCACCTCCCCGAATCCACGGCCATTCAGACGAAGCGCCAGGGCGTTGATCGTAAAATCACGGCGATACAGATCTTTCTTGATCGAGCTTTGCTCGACGGTCGGAAGCGCAGTCGGATATTCGTAGTACTCGGTCCGGGCCGTGGCCACGTCGAGCTTGAGACCATCCGGCAACACGATAACCGCCGTGCCGAATCGGTCATGCGCCTTGACGCGCCCCGATTGTTCCGCCGCCAGTTTGCGAGCAAACGCGATCCCGTCGCCTTCGACGACTAGATCAAGATCAAGATTTTCGATCCCCAGCAACAGATCGCGCACGCAGCCCCCGACCACATAAAGCGGCAGATCCAGCCGATCTGCCAGCTGTCCGGCCTCTTTGATCAGCGTGAAGAGACGCGGCGGCAGCTTCTCCTGGAGTTGCCTCTTGAGATTGCGATGATGCAACAGCCCCGGCACGCCGCTTGGATCCATGACTTTCGGGCGAATCTTCACGGAACGCAACACATCGTCATGCCACGCCCTGAGCAGATCTGTACGCGTAATGACCCCGACGACTCTCGTGCCTTCAAGAATCGGCACGAATCGCTGATTCCGCTCCAGCATCGCCTGTTCGATCGTATGGAAGTCGGTATCGGGATGAGCCGTGAACTGATCCGATTGGAGTATATCGGCCGCCGTCATCTTCCCCAATCGGTGAAACAGCGCCTTCTGTATCTGCTCCCGGCTGACCAACCCGATATACCGATCTTTGCCATCTAACACCGGGAGGACGTTCACGCCGTAGTTCGTCATCCGCTGTTCCGTTTCAGTCACGGTGGCCTCTCCGCTGATCGTCTTGACCGGTTTGGTCATGACATCCTTGGCCAACAGCGTTGGCCGGTATCGCTGCGTCAGCAAGTGTACGAGCCGCTCCTTCACCTCTGTGAGCGTCTGCCCTTTGACAATCGCAGCCGCCGCCACCGCGTGGCCACCCCCGCCGAACTCCTGCGCGATCCATCCGACATCGATCTCCGGGGCGCGGCTGCGCCCGATCACTTCCACATGCTCCTCGTTCACCACGGCAACCAATACTGCGTCTACTCCTTCAAGCTCGGCCAACTGATGCACCGCCTCGGCCGCTTCCACACGATCACGATCGAAGGTGCTGGTTGCCACGAGCACCTTCCGGCCTTCCAGATAATGCACTTCACTGTGCTGGAGTAAATCGTTCAGCAACGCGACAATATTCGGGTCAAGCGGCTGGTGCAGCGTCTGCGCGATTAACTTCAGATCTGCCCCGGCACCGATGAGAAATGCCGCAGCCTCCAGATCGCGCGGAGTGGTCGAGGAGTACGTGAATGACCCGGTTTCATCGTAGAGGCCTAGCGCCAATACAGTCGCCTCCACCGGCGTGAGCGGGACACCAGCCGCTTGCACCCGTTCGATCAACATCGTCGCCGTGGCCCCGACAGTCTCAATGACCTGATTGATGGATTTCCTGATTGATGGAGCACCGGTCCCGCTAGGGTCTACTCCATGATGATCGAAGACCTGCACCTCGACCTTCGGATCCAGCCAACATTGTTTGAATGGACCGATGCGATCGGGGTCGTGGGTATCGACCAGAATCAACTTCGTCACTTGTGCTAGATCGAGATCTTTGAGTTTGGTGAGGTTCAGATCGTGCGCCAGGAGAAAGGCATGCACAGCTTCTTGCGACCCGCCGGACAATACCAACCGTACATCGGGGTACAACTTGCGCACGGCGACCATCGAAGCCAACCCGTCGAAGTCCGCGTTGTGGTGAGTCGTCACGACTTCCATTCCCGCATTCTAGCAGGGTCACCGATATCGTGAAATGCAGCCGCTTATCTTTTCCCGTTCTCGTCGTCTTATCCAGTGGCAGGTCGATAGGAGCGGTCGCTATGGTCTCTCTCACAGACAATGGCGTCAGGACTTTCATCCTGACGCCGTGTTGCTATTCGTGACGGCAACGAGTTACTGATGCCGCTTGCCTTGGCGGTCATGTTTCTCACGCGCGATATGCCGCGATGCACGATCCTGCGCATGATCAATCCTGGCCCGTTCGCCTTTCGTCACAACCCCATCGGCCTTTGCCTTATCTTCCATCTTGTTGATATGTTCCTCTTGCTTGTTCAATCGATTGGCTTCACGCTCATTCAATTGGCCGCTGGCAATCCCTTGATCAATCCGCTTTTCCTGATTCGCCTGCCGTTGATCGATGACAGGCGTCTCCGCCTGCGCAAAGGCCATTCCACTCATGCCAAGCATCAATACACCAACCGCTAATACCATCCTCTTCATCGGTACCTCCCTAGGATAAAAGGTTGAGCCCCCCGGTCCCAGTCAACGCGCAGCCATCTGATCCGTTGACAGAACCTGTATCCGGGGAACACCTGACTGGCCTTATGTATCAGGAGGCTAATGGACTGTCCAGAAATTCTGAGCAAGAAAGAGGAAGGCTACAGAAAATGGGATGAAGTTCTGGGAAACGCTCCGCTAGTGATCACGCCCGCCGTGGCCGCTGCCGCTCCGATTCATGCGCTCACCACTTCCGGATCCGCTTTGATCGCCGTCGCGGAAGATCCGATCCACCCGCTGGCCCTTGGAAACCTGGTCTTTGATAGTCTGCAGACTCATCCTGCCCTGTTGGATGTCGGACCCGCGGCGCTTGATTTCACGCGCAAGATCGCCAAGCTCTGCTGACCGATAGCCCTGTCGTATACCTTCTGCAACCAGCGCGGTACCGTCTTTCGAGGGAATCTTGGCTTCCTTTAAGATCGCAAGGCTCTTCGCGCCGGAGGCTAACGATTCTTGCGAGACCTTGGCCCTTCCCCCTTGCGCCGTCTTCGCAATCTCACGCACTTCTTCAGCAGTCGTTCCACGACTCAGCGCCTCAGCCAACTCTTCCAGCACACGCTGCCGATTGCCTTGAGAAGCGTCAACCATGCCTTTGCTGACCGATTCCTGCAGCAGGTCATGAGCCGATTCAAAATGGGAGACCAATTGGCGCAGCACCGGATCGATGCGCTTCGGCTCAACCCCTTTGGCCAGGCCTTCTTTCACCTTGTTCGCCAGCGGCTCGGTCGGGAGCCCTTTTTCACCAGCCTTCGTCACCTGCTCAAGCAGCGCATTCACCTCTTCCGCAGAATGTCCTTGAACCGAACGCAGCCGGTTGATTTCTTCCCGATCTTGGTTCGAGAGGGGATCGGCCAGTGCGGGCGTGGCACCCAGACACATCGCCAGACCGACCAGCCACACCTGTATGTTCAGTGTCCTACTCATGGCGTTATCGAACGATCACGACTCCGTTGGTTTGCCCGAATCCGTCTGTCACGAAATCCTCTGCCAGCGGCGGCATCACCCACTCTTTTCCATCAACCAGGTACATGAAGGTGTGCTCTCCGGGCCGTATCATCACCTCGGCAATCCAGACCCCCGTCTTGCCTTCTCGCTTCATCGACGTCGCACCCTTGACCCACCCGTTGAACGAACCCACGACATACACGGTATTGGCTGTCGGCGCGAGGTAGGTAAACCGCACCCCGCCCGCCACCGACCTGGGCACATCGGGCTTGATCATCGACGCGCAGGCGCTCATTGCCACCACCAGCGCCACGCTCAACATTGCGATTCTGAGTCCGCTCATCATGGGCCGCACAGTACCCGACGGTCTCGCCTGTTGCAAGGAAGCATGTCCTAAGTTCAGATACTGACATCACGCACCTCATTCTCCGCCCCAAATCCATCGCCAGACGCTTCACCTGCCAGGGGATCGGCAATCCATTGCTTTCCATCGATCACAAACATGTATTGAGAACGCTCCGGCTTCAGAGAAATCGTGGCGGTCCACATACCGACATGCCGACCGATGCCAGATCCTGTCATCCTGAGCAGATTTGCACAGGCTACCGCCATTTTTTTTCCTCTCACCATACGGTCTACGTGTCCCTCCTTAGAACCACATCCTAACATCTCGTTTTTCCAGGAAGTTCTCGATAGCCAGTTTCCGGCATGTGCCTTGCTGTTATTGGCAAACCAAGAACTATGCACCGTTCATTTCTAAGGAGGTTGTCGATGAAGAGCCACATGAAGAGCCACATGATGACGATCGCTGTTGCCGCCCTCGCCATGGTGGCGCTGGCCGTTGCGCCGGCGTTGGCCAAGGATAAAGAGGCGAAGAAGAAGTCGTCCGGGATGCACCACTCCTCCGCGGCGGCTGCCGCCTCGTCCACCAGCCACATTCCTGAAGTCGGCCAAGCCCCGAAGCGCGGGGAGCATGACTCGAAGCCAGGCCCGGCCTGGAAGACCGTCGGTGGAACGGTCAAGCAGATCGATGGCAATGCCTATACCGTGGAAGACTACGAAGGTAATCAGGTGAAACTGTACGTCGGCCAGGGGACGAAACACATCAAGCAGAAGAAGGTCGGGGACACGGTCCGCGCCGAGATCACGCGGGGTGGCTTCGCGAATTCCGTGCAGTAACGAAGTTTGAATCCGCGCACCCACCCGGGTGCGGAACGGTCCTCGAGGGGGGCCGGCCCTGTACAGGCCGGCCCCTTTTGTTTTATTCGGAACCGGCTGTCGATTACTTCGCAGCCTTCCTGAATTCAATATCCCCGTAGAACGCGACTACCCGCTCCTTGGTATTATCCGTATCACTCATGATTGCGACGCCGTTAATCAACGACGGCTCCTCACCAAACGCTTTCTTGTAGTCTTCATAGATATTCCGCTCCTCTTCTACCCACATCCCGACTCTAGACGGTCCGCTTTCGACCACAATCATCTGTGCAAAGTCGGTATAGGCATTCTCAATGATCGTGCCGACCGGCGTCTTTGTCTCCCAGATATAGTTCAACGCGCCGATGGGAATGTCGCCGAAGAGAGCCCGGCCCGCTTTGTACTTCAATTTCCTCCCGAAGCTCACGCGGTCGGGGTCGTAGGCAAACGTAATGTAGAGCCGCGCCGGGTAATCATCCCTGTCCTTCCGGCTCACGTCGCTATGCTGGAGCAGACTCTCGATTTTCCAGCGCCAGTGGACAATGGGATAGTCTTGGGGATTGATGGCGACTTCCTTCGTCAGTCCGGAGGCTGAAGCGTCACTCGTGGCTTTCACCACAACCTGCTCGCCATCTTTCACCAGCACATACTCCGTCTGCTTCGGGATCTTTTTGAACGTCAGAGGCTTCCAGCCGCCAGGAAGGCCTGTCCCGGGCTGATCCGAGGAGAACTTCCCAACCTCGATCACCGGCGCAGATTGCCCCCAGGACATCTCCTGACCACCGAAGCTGCCCGTGACCAGGACTGTGAAAGCGATCATCCTCTGCAGGGCCGTCATGCAGCGTCCTCCCCTACCGCCTCATCCAGGCAAAGAGCTTGATGAGCCGATTCCTGGTCGTCTGCGTGAAGTGCGCCTTGCGCCAGAGATTCACCACCTTCTTATTGACCTCCGCCTGCGTGGGATAGGGATGAATGGTTCCGGCAATCGTCTTTGCCCCGAGCCCGGCTTTCATCAATACGGAGAATTCGCTGATCATCTCGCCGGCATGCGCTGCCACAATCGTCGCTCCCAGGATCTTGTCCGAACCCTTTTGAATATGGACCCGCGCAAATCCTTCGTCTTCGCCGTCCAGGATGGCACGATCGACTTCATCCAGCTTAAAGGTATAGGTTTCGACTTCGAGCCCTTTCTCCTTCGCGTCTTTCTCATACATCCCGACATGCGCCACTTCGGGCGCCGTAAAGGTGCACCAGGGCATGATCAGCGAATCCACGCTGGCATAGCCTAAACCGAACGGATGAGGGAACAGGGCATTTTGGATCACGATCTGCGCCATCGCATCGGCGGCGTGGGTAAATTTGTGGCGGGAACAGACATCTCCCGCCGCGAAGATGCGCGGGTTGCTGGTCTGCAACCGGCCATTCACCTTCACACCGTTCTTATCGAACTCAACCCCGATCGCTTCCAGCCCCAGCCCCTCCACATTCGGCATGCGACCGACGCCCACCAGGATTTCATCGACCACCACGTCGTACTGTCGGCCATGGGAATCAACCATAAGACGTTTCCCGTCGGCTGCCTTGCTGACCTTTAGATCTTTGCCGCAACAAAGGAGGTGTACCCCATCTTTCACCATCTGCTGTTCCACGATCTGCGCCGCATCGCGGTCTTCATTCGGCATGATGCCGTGCTGGGCTTCGATCAAATGCACCTGACTCCCAAACCGGGCAAATGATTGCGCTAACTCGCACCCGACCGGCCCCGCGCCGATCACCGCGAGACGTGGCGGCAACTCGGTCAGTGAGAACACCGTTTCATTGGTGAGATAGCCCGCCTCTTGCAACCCGGGAGTCAGTGGTGCGGAGGCGCGGGCACCGGTGCAAATCGCCGCTTTCACAAAGCTGAGCGTGCGATTGCCTGCCGGCCCTTCGACCTGAATCGAATCAAAACCGGTGAACCGTCCGCTACCGATATAGATATCGACTCCCAACTTGCTATAGCGCTGTGCCGAATCGTTGTGGCTGATCCGGGCCCGTAGTTTGCGCATCCGGGCCATCGCAGCGCCAAAGTCATATTTCACACCTGCGGGAATATGCAGACCGAATTCAGCTGCATTGCGGAGGTCGGCCCAGGCCCGCGCGGCGCGAATGACTCCCTTTGACGGTACACAGCCCACATTCAGACAATCTCCACCCATCAAATGCTTTTCGATCAGCGCGACCTTCGCGCCCAAGCTCGCGGCGATGACAGCTGTGATCAGACCGGCTGTCCCGGCTCCGATGACCACAATGTTGTAGCGACCGGAAGGCTCCGGATTGACCCAATCGGAAGGATGCACATTGGCGACAAGCCGCTGATTATGCTCATCGGCCGGCAGCATCAGGCTCTCATCATGCTGACTCATCACCGCGCTCCTCTGAATTTCTTATAGACCGTCGGAATGAGTGCCAACAGCCCCAACAACACAAAGGCCCCAATCACATTCGGCGAGGCAATTTCCTTCAGCGAATTGATCGTTCCCAACTGCCGACCGGCATAGGCATAGACGAATGAGCCAGGAATAATGCCCAGCGCCGTCGCCACGACATAAGTTCCCACATTCATACGGGTCAGGCCGGAGACCAAATTCACCACGAAGAACGGGAACAAAGGAATCAGTCGCAGTGTCATCAGATAACTGAACGCATTATTAGTAAAACCCTGTTGAACAGGTCCCAGCCACTTCCCTAACTTCTGCTCCACCCAATCGCGTAACAGATAGCGCGCCGTTAAAAAAGCCAGCGTCGCCCCGGTCGTCGCGCCAAGGTTCACAAAGAGGGTGCCCAGAAGACTGCCAAACAGAAATCCCCCGGCCAGCGTCAGAATGACTGCCCCCGGCAGGGACAAGCCCGTCACCACGATGTAGGTAAGGATAAAGAGACCGACAGCCGTCGCGTAGTTCGCTTCAGTAAAGGCCAGCAAGTGGTCACGATTGTTTTTTAATGCGTCGAGAGACAGAACCCTGCCCAAATCGAAATAGAAAAACAGCCCAACAGCAAGGACAATGCCTGCCAACATGGCGAGCTTGCTTCCATTCGATTGCTGGGATGGGCTGGTCGTCGGCGCTTGGCTGGTCATAGCGGCTTCGTTCAGCATCATGGGGACTCCTCTCAGGTCTGTCAATGGAGCAACCTGATAACATAGTCGGCGCCGCGGCCGGTTTCTTACAAGAACGGCGCAGACCGAGCCTCGCTCCATCGCTATGAAGAGGTACGGACCGGCTTGGTGTCTGGATGTGGATGGCTGAAGCAGAATGAGGACAACTGACCAAAATTAGAGGAGCCTGCTCATGAGAAGGGGTCTAAGCTGACCAGACAAATCTGGATGCACATCTACGGGCGGGGGAGCCGAACCGCCGTGGCAACACCACTGAGTGCGTCACCGACGTCATTCCACCAGACATGCTGAACGTGGCAGGAGCGCCCGGGGATATCATCACCCTCACGCTGTTGCGGGCGAGAGGCGCATGGATCCTGGCGAGAAGTCTCCACCAGGTTGTTGGGCGAAGTGGGAAGAGTTCCCGCACACCCGCAACTGATGAGTACCGCCATACAGAGTCCGGTCCGCATCCATCCCTCCCTGTCATGCCGACTACGCATACCTAGTTCCTCTATCGGTAGCCGGAATATTTTTCTCAAGCATCGGCAGATTTACTGCCACTGGCGATCAGCGAGATCGCGATCAAGATCGAGCCGGCCTAAGGCCCGCTCAAACGGATCGATCGAGCCGTCTCGATTCTTGTCGAGTTCTTGAAAATGCTCATGGAGCAGCGCGCCGGCATTCGGGTTTGGAACCCCTCCCTTGCCATGCTCGTAATGCGGGGTATACCGCTGAGGCTGCTGAAGCATGCCATGATAAGACACGTCAGGTTTCGGAATAAGCGTAGCCTGAGGCCTGAGCGGTTTGGTGGCTCGCGCACGGCG
>JACOEJ010000076.1 GCA_024998645.1 Nitrospira sp. | reverse complement strand
CCGGGCCTGGCGGGTACGTGGCGGCGATTCGCGCGGCCCAATTGGGCGCACGGGTTACGGTCATCGAGCAACAGGCGCTCGGCGGTGTGTGTTTGAATTGGGGCTGTATTCCCAGCAAGGCACTCCTCTCCGTCATCGAACTCGGCGATAAGCTCAAAAAAGCCGAGGATCTCGGCATTCTGCTGCCCGGTCCGCCCCGCTACGATCTTGCCCGCATGGTGGCGCGGAAGAACAGGGTGGTGGCGTCGCTGGTCAAGGGGATTGCCACGTTGTTCAACGCCTGGAAGATCGATGTGGTCGAGGGGCGCGGCAGGCTGGTCGATGCGCGCACGATCGCGGTGACCGCGACGGATGGCTCACAACGGCAGGTGCAGGCGGATGCGATCCTGATTGCCACGGGGTCATCCTGGCCGCAGCTGACGCAATTTCCTGTCGATGAAGAAACCATTATCACCAGCAAGCAGGCGCTTGATCTGGAGTCGGTTCCGCCGCGGATGATCATTCTCGGCGCCGGGGTCGAGGGGTGCGAGTGCGCCTCGCTCTTCAGCGGCCTGGGCACGCAGGTGACCATGGTCGAGCTGCAATCGGCCGTGCTTCCGCTGGAAGATGAAGAGGTCTCTGCGCTGATGGCGCGCGAACTCAAAAAGCGCGGCGTCGATGTCAGGACGGGAACGACGATTCAAGAGGCGCAGGTGCATGACGGGCTGGTGGTCGCGCATCTCAAAGACGGCAGTACGGTTGAAGCGGAGATGCTCCTTGTCTCCATCGGACGCGGGTTTCAATCGCGCGACATCGGGGCCGAGGCAGCCGGCATCGCGCTGGGGAAGCGGGGTGAGATTCTCGTCGATGACAGGATGGAGACGAATGTGCCCGGCGTCTATGCGATCGGCGATGTGGTCGGAAAGGCCATGCTGGCTCACGTGGCGTCGGCGCAGGGCAAAGTGGCGGTCGAAAACATCATGGGGCATCCGACGACGATCCGGTATGACGTCATTCCAGCCGGTATTTTCACCCTGCCGGAAGTCGGTCGGGTCGGGCTGACGGAACGGCAGGCTCGCGAACAGGCGCAAGCGGCCGGCCGCGATCCGGAGCAGGCCGTCAAGGTGGGACGCTTTCGCTATGCGGCGCTGGGCAAAGCGCAGGCGACCGGCGATATCACGGGATTGTTCAAAGTGATTGCGGATGCGGCGACCGGCCGGTTGCTTGGTGCGCACATTGTGGGCGCCCATGCGGCGGACCTCATTCACGAAGCGGCCTTGGCAATGGAAACCGGTGCCACGGTTTCGCAGATCGGCCATATGATTCATGCCCATCCGACGCTCGCGGAAGGTTTCGTCGAAGCGGTCGAAGATGTCGAGGGTTGTGCGATTCACCAGATGAAGAAGAAATCATGAGCGTCCTCCAGTCGCTCCTCATCAAGCTGAGCATGTTGGCGATGACGATGGGTGTCGTGTTGTGGATCGGCTGGCAGGTTCCCCAAACGATGCAGCGGCCTGCGGTGACCCATGCGGCTTCGTTGTCTTCCGATAACGTATCTATACCCATGGCTCCGGTAGTCGATTCTACGATTCCTCCGGTCGGGGTGAGTGAGGCGCGCAGGGTGTCGAATAGCCCGCAACGGGTTGATCTGAACCGTGCGACGGCGGCGGACTTCGATCAGCTTCCTGGCGTCGGCCCTGTGTTGGCCAAACGGATGGTGGATTATCGGAAGTCCGTCGGGCGGTTTCATGCGGTCGAGGATTTGCGGGCGGTGAAGGGGATTGGAAAGAAGAAGTTGGAACAACTGAAGCCATTTGTCACGGTTACGAAGTCTGCCACGCTGGAACAGGGAAAGAAGGGGCCGATATGAGTGAATTGAGTCGGCAGCTTGATCTGATTTTGCGAGGGACCGTGGAAGTCATCCAGCGTACAGAACTGGAAGCCAAGCTGGCCCGCTCGTTGAAGGAGAATCGTCCTCTTCGCGTGAAGGCGGGATTCGATCCGACTGCGCCTGATCTGCATCTCGGCCATACGGTCCTGATCCACAAGCTGAAGCATTTTCAGGATCTCGGGCATCAGGTGCTCTTTCTGATTGGCGATTTCACGGGCATGATCGGCGATCCCACCGGCGTCTCGGAAACCCGCCGTGCGTTGACCAAGGAGCAGGTGCAGGAGAACGCCAAGACCTACCAGCGGCAGATTTTTAAGATCCTCGATCCGCAGAAGACCGTCATCGAGTTCAATAGTACCTGGATGGGTGCGATGACGGCAGAAGGTCTGATTCAACTGGCGGCGCACTATCGCGTGGCGCGGATGATGGAGCGGGACGATTTTCACAAACGTTTTCACGAGCAAAAGCCGATCAGTGTCCATGAATTTCTCTATCCGCTGGTGCAGGGTTACGATTCGGTCGCAATGAAGGCGGATGTGGAGCTGGGCGGGACCGACCAGAAGTTTAATTTGTTGGTCGGACGGGAACTGCAGCGCGACTTCGGGCAGGAATCGCAGGTCGTCATCACGATGCCGCTCCTTGAAGGAACCGACGGCATCAAGAAGATGAGCAAGAGTGTCGGTAACTACATCGCACTCGAAGATAAGCCGGAGGACATGTTCGGCAAGGTGATGTCGATCAGCGACGCGTTGATGCTGCGTTACTACGAATTGCTGACCACGGAAGATCTTGAGCGGGTGAAGGCGCTGCATCCGATGGAAGCCAAGCAGTCGCTAGCGGAGCTTATTGTGGCCCGCTACCATGGAGAAGAAGCGGGGAAGCAGGCGAGAGGCGCCTTTCAACACAAGTTTTCCGAGCGGGAGTTTCCGGACGAGCCGGATGTTCGATTAGTGCTAACGGATCAGGATCTCAAGGACGGACAGTCGATCGGGCTGGTGGATCTTGTAGCCAGGACAGGCCTGGTGACGAGCAAGAGCGAAGCCCGGCGGCTGGTGATTCAAGGCGGGGTGGAATTTGATCAGAAGAAGCAGGGTGATGCCAATACGGTCGTGACACTCGTGGGCGGCCGTCAGTACCAAATGAAAATCGGTCGACGCAAGTTTGCCTTGGTGGAACGAGCCAAGTAGGACGGCCTTTCTTGACTTGGAATCGTTGCCCGCGTAGGATGCACCATAGCGAGCGGGCGTAGCTCAGTGGTAGAGTCCTTGCTTCCCAAGCAAGTTGTCGTGGGTTCAAATCCCATCGCCCGCTCCAATAGATTTTACTGCTTGGGCTCCTTAGCCAACTCTGGCCTTGTTCCCCGTTCTTTTTTCGATCACGGTCCGGTTTGAATTCTACCTTCGTGTCTCGATTTCGTGAGAGGGACGGTTGTCTCCCTTACATGTGCTTAGGCGGTGCCGGAATCCTCCATGGTGCAATGCGCTGTTACTGATTGCGCGGGGCTATTCCTTAATCCGCCAATGGTGTTCTGTTCGATTTTTTGAATTGTTCAACGGTGCGACGAAGAGTTGGTATGCGGCCCCCATTTCGGCCTGACGTTCATAGACGGGGTGGATCTTGTGAGGGGGGATCCATTCGTTCCATCTTCGATTGGTTTCCTGGCATCCAGAATAATAGAGGTATATGCCAGTTCGCCGGTTCGATTTCTGTTGTCGAATCGTGAAGAGCGCGTGATCATCCCGTCAGCCGGAGCCCATTCCTGATAATGAAAATCCCCGCATTCATCAAAATATTCGAGCAAGGTACTCTGAAATCCGACGGAGGCAAAGACTGTGCTCAACGTTTTATATGTATAAAGAACATGATGATCATCTGAGCCCGCCCCCCATCCGCCAGGTTTTACATAGTCAATATACTCCTTATCCGGATGCAATCCATCTGGGACGGCGACTCGGATGTACCCCCCTGGCTTGAGATATTTGAAACAGTTCTGCGCCGCCACAATCGCGGCATTGCAGTCGAGGTGTTCCCAAACATGCTCCGCTAAAATCGCATCCATCGGATTTGACTCAAAGTGATAGGCCCAATCGGCTTCTCGTAATAAATTGAGCTGGTCCTTGTCCGTTGCAATCCAACCGTCGTACCTATCTTCTTCGCAAGCTCCAACGATAACTCGCACCTTAGCGTGCCCTTCATATTTGCGTACACCTAATAAGGAGTTGAATATGGTTGAAAGCATCAGCATGAGTTTGTGCCTTTTGCTGAGAAGGCCTCTTGTTGGCCTGTCCTTGTGGTTGTTCCATCTTGACTGTCTCTTGCGCGTACCGCCAACTGGAAGAGCTGGGCGTCAAGCACTTGTTGAGAACTCTAGCGATTACATTGTTCCGGGTCCGGTCAATATTGCTCAGTTCGTGCCGAACCCATATCGCGTTAGGCCGCTCGACGGCGCAGTATGAGTGGTAGGATTAATAAAGCTAGGGAACTGGGTAGCCGTTATAGTCGCGAGATTCCTGTCGTTCAGGTGTCAACCTGAGGATGCCTTCGCTGGTACTGATTTTCTCGTTTCTTTTTTCTTTCCTTTCTTCGTAGCCCCGGTCTGAAATCAGTTCCTCTCAGGGTTTCAGTTCCAGTTGCAACCCGAATAAACTCACGATGAGGGGACAACGCAGGAATGGAAGTAACAGTGGGATGCCACAGTAGGCAATACTCCATTGATGGGCGTGTGTCTGCTGGTATATGGTGCGGTGTATTATGTCGCGGCACATCCCCGCAGGATACTTCTCTCATCTGCTTATGCCTGCCAAGCAAGTTGTCGTGGGTTCAAATTCCATCGTTCTCTCGAAAGTTCTCGGTGAAATGTCGCACGTGGCATGAAGGTAGGACTTGTGAGTTTTAGAGGTTTCAGGTTCCTTTTGTATTCCCTGGATAGTGTCAAATGTGATCGTGGACGTTCATTGTTTCCCTGGCGGATTTCGCTGGTGGAGTCGCAGGTTGCCACTACTAAGGGGAATATCGCGTGTTGAACATCAGGTTACGCGCTGGTGATGTAGGAGGGACGTAAGATGAAGATGGGGTACCACTGGTGGTCGTGATTGCTGCATTTCTTGGTGGGATCGTCGGAGGCGTGCCGAGGGATCTGTTCCTTCCCGGCAGGGCCGTTCAGGCGCAGAAGGCAAACGGTGCGAATGCCGAAGAGTTTTTATTATTGGATCAGGCGGGGAAAGCCAGAGCCGGTCTTGGGTTGGATGCGAATGGTGAGGTCGGGCTCGTTCTGACGAGCAAAGACGGCAGCAGGACTCTCACACTGTCCGCCGATGACCCGCGGGCGATCAAGCTGACCGAGCGCGGAGGCCGAGTGCTGCTCTCAATGCCGTAAGGATTGAATGGGAGCGGAGAAGGGACCTAGACGGCCTTCTTGACCAGTCCTGAGCGGAGGCAACGGGTGCACACGCGAATCTTTTTATTCGCTCCATCTACGACGGCGCGAACAGTCTGAATATTTGGGTTAAATACCCGCTTGGTCTTGTTGTTCGCGTGACTGACGTTGTTTCCGGATTTCGGTTTTTTCTGACAAAGATCGCAAGAGAATGCCACGGTAGTGCTCCTTCTGAGTGATCGAGCTAATGATTAGCTCGATAAAGTAGCACATTAGGACGAACTGTGACAAGTGGCTGGCCAGGCCGGTGGTTGTCTTGAGAATCGGTTGGGAAGGGGTGGAATGGAGACTGCTAATTGGATCGGATTTGTTGCCGGGACACTCACAACAATCGCGTTCTTGCCACAACTACAGCGGACCTGGACGACTAAGTCTGCCGATGATATGTCGCTGGCGATGTTGTTGACGTTTACAACCGGAGTCTTTCTGTGGCTGGTCTACGGTCTGTATCTGACCGCGTGGCCGATCGTCCTCACAAACGCCATCACTTTTATACTGACACTCACGATCTTGGTCCTCAAACTCAAGTATCAGAAGCCGCGTTGATAACTGTAGGCGGGTTGCGCTTGCGAACTGGTAGGCGCCTCTTCTTAAGAGGTCGGTGAAGGTGCTGCGAAGGCAGGCGGAAGCGGCACACTGATGTCGAAACTCGGATCCCCCCCGTCGTCGAGTCGGTCTTTTCCAACACTATAGAGTTTCTTTTGCGTTGGGCTCCAAAGCATGGGGAGTCCGGTGAAGGGGTCGAAATACATCGAGCCGACTTCCGCCAGTCTGGTCGGGATGGTCACGGTGGCGGTGGGGTTGCGCATCAGGATTTGCAGTGAGACCAGGCGCAGCCGCGCATCTGTTTCAACCAAGTGTTGACTGAAGGGTTCCCATTGCGGCTCGAATTCCATCGGATCAGCCAACCGTTCGAGAAACGTCCGTGGCGACTGTTTCGCGATGTCCTGCAGGCGAGGAAGCGGGCTGTGAATCGTTTCAGCCGCTTTAATAGTTGCGTCGTAATAGCTCGAATAGGCGTCCCAGGTGCGTTGGCCGGATGAGGCCAGTCCAAATCCCGTGAGGCTTCTGGGGTGCGCCACTTTTTGAAATGCGTTGGACGGCAGATGTGCCAGGATCGTGACCGTCCCCAGGGTTTGAGGGTCTGTCTGAGAAAGCCGAGGCCCATTTGCCGGCTCCGTCCGGCTTCGTTGATATCCCATCATGAATTCATTTTGAATCGGCCAGCGGAGTGAGTATTCGGTTGGAGTCAACGGCTGGAGTAAGTTGAGCCCTTGAGCCAGCACGTGTTTGTCGACCGTGCGTTGACTCAGCATGCGCGACAAGAGTTCAACATCGTCTTCGATCATCACTGACGCCAGCATCTTCACCGGGAGGGTTCGGGCTTCCCGTAGGACGCTACGCCACTTGGCTACGTCCACTGTGAGTCGATCGAGGCCGGTCCTCACCTGTTCACCGAATCCGATTGCCACAAACAGGCGGTGGGCTCCCATGAGCTCTTCAATGCGGGGGGCACCCGTATGCCCGTATCCCCAATCTTCAAACTTCATACGGAGAAATTGTTCGTATCGTGTGACGAGTGGTGCGTAGAGCGGAGCCGACGACCGAAACGACGCCTCTTTGTTTTGGAATTCCGATAACGGGTCATCGGTATGCCATTCGGGAACGACACGGTCATAGGCGACCGGCAGACGAAGCTCTGTACGTCCCGGTTTGTCTAAGTCATAGCCACGTTCTGTGGGTCTCGCTCCGGTTTCACTCCAGATGTCGTATCCGGTTTGGACGGGGTCCGTTCCACCTGCAGCGGCCATCCCCAGCAGAAGAAAATAGCCATTGTCGAGTGGACGTTCGATGCTGCGGGCCGGTGGGGTCGAGAGTCTGACAAATCCCTCGCTAGGCTTGTCTTTTTTCGCTGACCAGATCAGGCCTGAGAGTTCAAGGAAGAGTCCGATAATACAGATGCTGATAACAATGTTCCGCATGGATTTCTGCGACCTCGTTGTTTAGGGCATGGTCAGTCGGTCACTATGTACGCGGGATTTCAATAGAGCGGGATCAGCAAGGCCCATGCCGACCGGGAGGTTCTTCTAACCTCGCATTGATAGGCCGTTCTCTGGGTTAGATTAGAAGAGCAGATGCACTGAATCCTGCGATTGTCGCACGTACCCCCGGCCATTAATGAACTTGACAAAAATCAGCAGGGTCTCCTATTGTGCCTCCACACATATGATTCTTGGGTTAGGGAAGAGGGTGTAAATCCCTCGCGGTCCCGCCGCTGTGAATGGGGACGAAACCCGGTATTGCCACTGTCCACCTGGTGGATGGGAAGGCGCGGGGAGTAGGATGAACCATGAGCCAGAAGACCTGCCCAATGAATTGACCATCGTTCCCTCGAGGGCTGGGGAACAGGCGAGGATGAAGAACCGGGTGCAATCCTCAAGGTCTCTGTCAGGCCTTGGGGATTTTTTTATTTGGAATCGCGTGGCCGTTGGATTCTGATTTGTGTGGCGTTGGCTGTTGCCATCGTGACGGGTGGCTCCGTCGTGTGGGCCTGCGGTGAGGGGGGCTGTGCGGATATGAAGCGGCGTCAGCAGGGGATTCTGACCGGTATGCCGTTTATGGCCCACGTGTCGTCCCGGTCGTTTGTCGACGATGCCGGCCGGAAGATGTATTTGGCCAAGACGCCGGTGCGCATCGTCTCACTGGCACCGAGTGTCACCGAAATGTTGTTTGCCATCGGCGCCGGGGAGCAACTCGTCGGCGTGACGGACTTTTGTGACTATCCCCCGGAGGCCTTAACGAAGCCGAAGATTGGGTATGCCAATCCAAACCTGGAATCCTTGATGGCCCTCCAGCCCGATCTCGTCTTGGCGCCGCAGGAGTTTCTGAAGCCTGACGTGATTCTGAAGCTGGAGCAGTTGAAGGTTCCGGTCTTCATCCTGTCTGCCACGACGGTCGAAGACATTTTAGGGCATCTCCAAATGCTGGGGCGCATGCTTGACCGCTCGGTGCGGGCCAATGATATTGCCATGACCTTGCGGCAGGACGTCGCCGCTGTGCGGCTGAGAACACAGAAGGTGTCTCCCGTGCGGGTGCTCTATGTGCTCAATAGTCAGCCCTTGATAACCGTGGGACCGGGAAGTTTCATCGATCAATTGCTTCGAATTGCCGGAGGAACGAACGTTGCCGCTCAGAGCCAGCTGCCGTATCCGCGGCTGAGTTTGGAGGTTGTGCTGCAGCAGGATCCGGAAGTGCTGCTCTTCCCTATCGGAAAAGCCGAAGGGATTCCGGATAGTGAGCAGCAGACCTGGCGGCAATGGCAGACTATGACGGCGGTCCGGCGGGGGCGGCTGCATCAGATCCCCGCCGATCTCTTGAATCGGCCCGGGCCTCGAATCGGCCAGGCGCTGACGATGCTGGTGAACATTCTTCACCCTGAGATTGCGGCTGGACCATCGTCTCAACCGTAGCAAAGAATTTATGACGCCCGTATCCCCTCAGCTGCTGACTTCCGAATCGCCACCCCTCGCGTCAAACAGAGGCGAGGAAGGGACTGCGGGGTCTCGGGATGATTGGCGGCGCACAGGGACGATTCTGACGCACCGCCGGTGGCTTGGGATCATGGGGGTGTTGGTCGCGGCCAGCGTTGCAACCTGTATCCTCTGTCTCCGGTTTGGAGCGACGCCGGTCGATCTCGCGACGCTGCTGGTAGTCGCGAAGCAGTGGGTGGGCCTGGGTGGCGCGGAGGGCGATGGGGTGGGGACAGCGGCCACCATCATGATGCACATCCGGTTGCCGCGTGTATTGATGGGATTTGTCATCGGCGGCAGCCTTGCCGCAGTCGGTGTGACCTTGCAGGCGTTGCTGCGAAATCCTTTGGCCGACCCCTATGTGCTCGGCGTCTCAAGCGGTGCTGCTTTAGGCGCGGCGCTGGCCATGCTTCTGGGTATCGGGGCCTCGATGATTTTGCTGCCCGTCCTCCCTTTGTGCGGTTTTGCCGGCGGGTTGCTGGCGCTGCTCTTGATCTATCGTTTGGCACAGTCGCAAGGACGCTTGCCCGTGCATAGTCTCTTGCTGGCCGGCGTAATTCTGAACGCGATTCTCACCGCGCTGATCATGTTCATTACGTCGATCATGGAACCGAACCGATCTGCGGGCCTGATGGCCTGGCTGATGGGGTCGCTCACGGCTCCCGGCTATCCGGCATTGGGCGTTCTTGTCGGGTATGCGGTGCTGGTGTTGGCGATCGTGATGCACAAGGCGCATGCGCTGAATGTGCTGACTCTTGGGGAGGAAACGGCTCGCTCACTGGGCATTGAGACGGAGCGAATCAAAAAGCAGCTGTTCGTCCTGACGGCCTTGCTGACCGGAGCAGTCGTGTCGGTGAGCGGGATGATTGGATTTGTGGGAATGGTGGTGCCGCATGCCGTTCGCCTGGTGGTTGGGTCTGATCATCGACTCTTGCTTCCTGCGTCGGCCTTGGTCGGCGGCATGTTCCTCGTCATCTCCGACACGATTGCGCGGACCCTACTGGCGCCGGCGGAAATCCCTGTCGGAATCGTGACGGCGCTCGCCGGTGGCCCATTTTTTCTGTATCTCCTGCTCTGGCGCAAAGATCGGATGTTGTGACGTGGATATGCCATTGACAGGAGCCTCCGTGGCCGTTGCGTGCTCTTCAGGCACGGCCATGCAGGTGGACCGGGTCTCGTTTCGCTATCGGACTGATCAACCGGGGCGGCCGTGGACAGTCGAGGACCTCTCATTCGATGTGCGAGCGGGAGAAGTCCTGGGTGTTGTGGGACCCAATGGCTCTGGGAAGTCATCGTTGTTAAAGCTGTTGGCCGGACTCTTACGACCGAGTTCCGGCCAGATTCGGCTCGGAAGCCAGTCGATTGGACACATTGATTCACATCTCCTTGCACGTTCCATTGCCGTGGTTCCGCAAGAATATGTGCAGGTGTTTCCCTTTACGGTGGCGGAAACTGTCCTCATGGGACGCTTTCCGCATCGCCGTGGGTCCTGGTGGGGGATGGGCATTGGTGATGAGTCTGAACATGACCTGCGGCAAGCTCATCAGGCGATGGTCGAGACGGATGTGGTGGCATTGGCCGGTCGCCTCGTGTCCGATCTCTCGGGTGGCGAGCGCCAGCGGGTGATGATTGCACGGGCATTGGCGCAGGAACCCGTCATTCTCTTGCTGGATGAACCGATGGCCTTTCTCGACATCAATCACCAGATTGAGATTTGCGCGCTTATCAGCCGGCTGCAACGTGAACGGCAGCTCACAGTCGTGCTGGTCTCGCATGATTTGAATGTTGCCAGTCAGTCGTGTGACCGGGTGATGATGTTAAAGAACGGGCGGATTGTCCAGATAGGTTCGCCCATGGAGACGATCACGCCGGAGAGCTTGCGTGCGGTGTATGGCTGCGATGTCGTTGTCGATGCGCATCCGTATAGCGGTCGTCCGCGCGTCACGATGCCGGCTTGAGTGATTCGGTAGGGTGCAATTCCGCACGGTCATGTCCCCGGCCGTGACGGGCTGGTGTGAGGGGGGACGATCATTTTAATGTGAAAGGGCGTTTTGTAGAAACGACGCGGGGGACGGGGAAGATGGTGCAAATCCATCACGGTGCCGCCACTGTCAGCGGGGAGTAACTCTGTATCATGCCACTGTGTGCTTCGGCACATGGGAAGGCGCAGAGACGCGACGATCCGCAAGTCAGGAGACCCAGCCCGCAGTTGATTCGACTGAACCCTTCGAGCACAAGGGAGTTTCGTCATGTTGTCTTTCATCGTTCGATTGATACGGTGTATCAGTCTCCTCTGCTTTCTAATCCCTCTCCAACCGGCGCGTGCCCAGCAAGAAATCGCCATGGCCGACCAGGCCGATATTGTGGAAACTCCAGAGGTGGTCGTCAGTGCCACGAAGACGCCGATTCCGGTGAGTCATGTCACGAGCGCGATCCAGGTGATTAAAGGTGAGGAGCTTGAGCGCAAGCGCATCAAGACCGTCATCGATGCGCTCCGTCTTGCGGAAGGCGTATTTGTATCATCCAGCGGAGGACCGGGCACGGAGGCCACGGTCAAGATGCGAGGGGCCTATGCTCGGCATACCCTCGTGTTAATCGACGGGGTCATCGTCAATAGTCCCACAACGGGCGCCTACGACTTTGCCAATTTGACAGCCGAGAACATCGATCGAATTGAGATCATCCGTGGAGCCCAGAGCATGTTGTATGGGTCTGATGCGATCGGAGGCGTGATCAATATTTTCACCAAGCGAGGGACGGAGAAACCCAGAGTCGGTGCCTATGTCGAGTACGGATCGTTTGCGACGGTTCGGGAAGGCGCCAATGTCTCAGGGGTAAAAGGCCCTTTCGATTTCTCAGCGTCGGTTTCCCGGTGGGACACAAGTGGTTTCTCGGCCATTAATTATCGGCGGGGGGCCACAGAGCGGGACGGATTCCACAATTGGCAGGCATCGACGAAATTAGGAGTGTCGTTGCCGAAAGACGGGCGGTTGGAATTCAATCTCCGCTGGTACAACTCCGATGTGAGCTTCGACGGCTTTGCAGATAGCGGGGCTCCGGCCGACGTATTCGGTGCCAGGCAAACGACCCGCAATCTCATAATCAGTGGTAGCTACGAACAACCCATCACCTCGTGGTGGTCACAAAAGCTGACCCTGGCGCAGGCGAACGAGCGTAATCTTGGGACGAGCGGCAATGTCGGACGCAACCTCACCACCGGGGCTACAATTCCAAGCAATCCCAATTCCTGTTTTCCCAATTTCGACGCCTGTTTTACGCCGTTTGCGATTGATTTGGAGATTCTCAATCGTCGACTGGAATGGCAGCACAATGTTCAAGTTGGGAAACCGCTGCTTCTGACGGCGGGATACCAGTATCGTGAGGAGCAGGGTGATGCCGTGGGATTCTTCGGGAGTGCCAATCCGAATCGTCGTATCGCGTCCCATGCCGGTTTTGGTCAGGCGCAGGTCAATATTGAGGATCGGTTGTTGCTCACCGGCGGCGTGCGCCAAGACAGCTATAATGTTTTCGGTGATGCGACGACCTATCGGGTCACCGGCGGGTTCCTCATTCCGGAAACCGGAACGAAGCTTCGGGCCAGTTATGGGACAGGATTCAAAGCGCCTTCGCTCAACGATCTGTTTTTCCAGGGGTTCGGTAATCCGAACCTGCAGCCTGAAAAAAGCAAAAGCGCGGATGTGGGAGTCGATCAACAGTTTTTCGAGGGCAAGCTAAAGCTGAGTGCCGGCTATTTCTGGAATCGTTTCGATAATTTGATTACCTTTCTCTCGGTTCCCAGTCTGTCATGCCCTGCGGCCTCCTTCGGGTTCTGTCCGGTAAATATCGCCTCCGCCCGAGCGCAGGGTGTGGAAACCAGCGTGAGCTATCAGATCCTCCGGCAACTTGAGGTCCACGCCCAGTACACCATGACGGTGACGAGGGCCTATGCGGTGCCCGGGCAGACCGGAAATACCCGGTTGCCACGATGGCCGATGGATCAAGCGACGGTAGGGATCGGCTATCAACCCATTGATGCGGCCCGGATCAATCTCGATTACCGATTTGTCGGGGCGCGCAACAACGATACGGCGAATACGCCTGCCCAGAAGCAGGGATCGTTCGGAGTGGTGAACATGTCAGGCAGTTATGATGTCACCAAGAACTGGCAGATATTTGCCCGGGCAGAAAACTTGTTCAATCAAAAGTACGAAGAGATTCTGTATTTCGGGGCACCGATCCGGTCTGTGTTCGGCGGTGTCAAATTTACCTATTGATGACCGGAGACGCATGAACTATCCGAGACTGGTCATTGCCGGCACTTCTAGTGGTGTCGGCAAGACGACGGTCACATTGGCCATCCTGGCAGCTCTGCGACAGCGGGGCCGCCGGGTGCAGGCGTTCAAGGCGGGGCCGGATTTTATCGATCCTAGCCATCATACAGCCGTCACCGGTCGGCCGTCTCGGAACCTGGATGGCTGGATGTTGAGGGCGGACCTCAATCGAGCGCTCTTTGCGAAGGCCGCTGCCGATGCGGACATCTCGATCATCGAAGGGATGATGGGGTTGTTCGACGGCAGTTCGCCGATAAGCGAGATCGGCAGCACGGCTGAAATCGCTAAGCAATTGGATGCGCCGGTCCTTCTTGTCATCGACGGTAGTGCGATGGCACGTTCCGCTGCGGCGATGGTGTCGGGGTATGCGCAGTTTGATCCGGCGTTGAAGGTAAGGGGTGTCTTGTTTAATCGGGTCAACAGCGAGGGGCACTACCAGCTGCTTAAGGAGGCGGTCGAGCAGCACACGAATGTGGCGGTAGTGGGTTATTTGCGGTCGGATCAGGCCGTAACGATCGCCGATCGTCACCTGGGACTGGTGATGGCTATGGAGGGGGGCACCGGCGAACTCTATGATCGACTGGCGAAGGCTGCGGCTGACACCATCGATCTGGATCGAATCGAAGATCTCGCTGGCTCGTGCGGATTTTTGGCGACGTCGCCTCAGCTTGTGAAACAGAACCGGCAGCATACGGTTCGCATCGGTGTCGCGCAGGACCAGGCCTTTTGTTTCTATTACCCTGAGAATCTTGAGTTGCTCGAAGCCGAAGGAGCTGAATTGGTGCAATTCTCACCCGTGAACGATCAGGTGTTGCCAGATGTAGATATGTTGTACCTTGGTGGAGGGTATCCGGAACTGCATGGCGAGATGTTGGCGGGGAATGTTGCTATGCGAACAGCCGTCAGGCAATTTGCCGAACGGGGTAGGACGATCTATGCGGAATGCGGCGGCATGATGTACCTTACGCAAGCGATTCGAGACTTCGAGGGCCGGTCCCATGAAATGGTCGGGCTATTTTCTGCCGAAGCGGTCATGCGAAAGCCGAGTCTGACGCTGGGCTATCGAACGGTGGAATTATCACAGACCTGCATTCTTGGTGCCTCCGGCGTCATCGCGCGGGGACACGAGTTCCATTACTCCACGTTGGTTCCACGAGGGCCGCTCGACTATGCCTGTTCGCTGAGTGATGCGCGAGGAGACTCGAAGGGGCAGGATGGGCTCGTGCTGGGCAATGTGCTGGCGCTCTATACCCATCTGCACTTTGCCAGCCAGCCGAAGATGGCAACAGCGCTCGTGAATTCTGCCCGTCGAACAGCCGTGAGTCAAAGAGGAACACGATGACAGATCAGGCCGAGCACAAGGCAAAGATGGAGCGGCTTAAGGCGTCGGTGGATCAACGCATTGAGGCGGCGCAAGAAGAGAAGGGCCTGCTGATGATCTATACCGGCGCAGGGAAGGGCAAAACGACCGCTGCGCTAGGGATGGCTCTCCGATGTATCGGTCACGGGATGAAGGTGGCGGTAGTTCAATTTATCAAAGGGGCTATCGATACCGCGGAAGAGCGGGCGTTGAAATCATTCGGCGATCGCGTCGCGTTTCTCCGAATGGGTGAAGGCTATACCTGGGAAACGCAGGATCGTGAGCGAGATAC
>JACOEJ010000075.1 GCA_024998645.1 Nitrospira sp. | reverse complement strand
ACAGAGCCTCGACGGTCTGGAGAAATTCCGCCGGATCGTCTCCATTAAGGACCCGCTCCTCACCCTCGATCCGTATAACCAATTGAAACACCCCACCATGATTCGGATTCGGCGAGGTGCCTTCCAGCAGAAACTCCATGATCCGGAGAGGCGGAAGACGATAGTCCGTCCCCCAGGGCGACTCGCTCGCGACGATGGCTCTCACAACCGCATCAGTAGTAACCTCTATCTCGCAACGACAGAGGGGAAAGAGTCCGCGGTCATAGAAATAGCGCTGCGGCAGCGCAACATCGGCATGGTAGAAACGGAGTTGCGGTACATCCGCAATGAGCCGTTTCACCGCCTCGTGGAATCTGGTCGGCTGCAGAATCCACACTTCGCAGACCGGAATCGTGTCTGCCGACCATAACTCACGACGCTGGACGTGGTTCACCCGATAAGCGATTCGCTGGCCCGTGAGGAGGTGCCAGGCTACGGCAAGATCGGCTGCTGACCCGGCAAGGTAGAACGACGGACGATAGGGATCGACCAAACGGCAGCGGATTCCCTCGTCGTCGAGAATCCAAATGGCCATACCATCGTGGACGGGGTAGGCATCAAGGAGCCACCCCGCCAGACGGTGGGAGGGAAGACCGGACATCATGATCGGCGACCGCCTGTGATAGCCGCTGTAATTGCTTCTGTTGTTCCAGCATCATGGACAACAACATCACCTCGAACGGTGTATCACGGGCTAGATAGGCACCGGCGGCAGAATGCCGCCGCGCCGCCGCGAACAATTCATCCAGCGCCTGCTGATCTTCTGCCCGCAACGCACGCCGGTATCGCCGCCAGGAGGCGATCTCTTGCTGCACCAGCTGCGTGAAGGTCGTCAGTGTCCGTCCCATGAAATTACCGGGACTCCAATACCGTCCGGGCGACCTCCCATACCTGGCCGGCCTCTCGGCCATTCGGCTCTTCCTCAAGCCTGATGATCCCCTGGCCCTGCACTTCACACACACGAATGACACGATCCGCCTGGCCACGGAGTTGATCGATGAATCTATGACGTAAAGGCATGACCGCCGGTATCGGAGGACAGAGACACACGAGCACATAACCGCGCTGGGCCATCCGACGCAAGTGCTGCATCATTCGACCAGCCAGCCGCGTGACTTCCTGGGACGGTACGGCCTCATCGTAAAACGTTTCGAACAGCCCCGAAACAACGGCGATTCTGGACTGATACCGCGTCAGCGCCTCCTCCAGACAATCCGACACCAACCGCTCCATTTGATGACAGGTGAACGCGCGGGCGACGTGAACCAGAGAGAGAATCTTTCGTGGAGCCTGGCGATGCGCTCTGGCCACTCGCCCGATCACAAATGGGTCGAACGTGTTGGCCCCGTCAAGGTACACCACCGGCTCTCCGGCCAACGCACGATCCGCAGCCGCATGCAACCCGAGTCTCAACACCGTCGGATGGCCATGCAACACCATCAAGCTGTGATCGGTTTGAAAAGGGATCCGGGCATGACGCAGCGTCAGGAGCCATTCACTGGATGCATCGGTTCGTTCCCGACACGTCAGCGGATTATCCAGCCCATCAGGAAACAGCAATAGACTTGATGCAGTCGCCGGCATTTCCCTCTCCGTTACCCGCAACAGCCCGCGCTAAATACCTGCCGCTGTCGGTAGGCATTCCAGCAGACCGCACAGAACTCCACCGTCGAATGGGTCGCGACATCGACACAGGCCATACGCTGTTCAACGAGCGCGCCACAGTCTGCACAGGACCCGCTCACAACACGATCGACATTACGCTCTTGAACGATCATGGGACACCACCTTTGTGTTAGGGCGCACGTTGCGATTACAAACCGTCGACATATATTCCGGTTCGGGTCTGCTCCCCACCAGATTGCGCCACAACCTGATCGGCAACGGCTCAACCTTCGCGTGCCCAAGTTCCCATCGCACCTCCCGGAGCTGCCCATTCAGGGAGTCAATCGTCCGTTCAAGAGAGACTAACCGCTCCGTCACCAGTGTTCGTCCGCCTGTCAGCATGGTCCCCTCCTTGGTTGAACTAAATCGCACAATGGCGAATCACGCCAATCAACAGTCCTTCGATATGGAAGTGATCGTTCGGCCCGACAATGATCGGCTGCATCGCCGCATTGGCCGGATGCAGTTCGATGTGCGCCTCTTTCTTGAAGTAGGTTTTGATCGTCGCTTCCTGATTCACCAGGGCAACGACCGTCTGCCCGTTGCGGGCATGCTCCTGCTTGCGCACGATCACCAGATCACCGGGCAGAATACCGTCATCTTTCATCGACTCCCCTTTCACGCGAAGCGCGAAGGTATCGCCCCCGCGCAACATGCTCGGCGGGACATCGATCAGATCGGATTGCGGCACGGGTTCAATCGGAGATCCGGCCGCCACGATTCCCGCCATAGGAATTTCCGCCCGTCGCTGAAGCTGCTCTAACGCCACACGCACCATGCCGGGAATCCGTCGCATCCCCGCTTCGTACCGCGCCACCGACACGCGTGTCGTGCTCAACGCCTCAGCCAATTGCTGCTGCGTCAGCCCTAATCCTTCTCGAATCCGCTTCAGATCGTTTGATTTCATGATGTAACCAATGGTTACACACAAGAATCGCCTCTGTCAAGCGGGAAAATCGACGTGTTTTCCTCAGAAATTTGAGCATCCTGTGCATAACTCCTGCGCCAATGGCAGCAATACGCGCAGATCGTCACCGGCCTTCAGGTTCTAATCCACGATTGGATGATTCTCCAGACAAGTCGGCCGAAAGGCCCAACATCTAGTGGTGGGCCGACGTCAGGATTCAATGACTAAAAACTAGGCAAGTTGTCAGCTGAATGGTGGATTCAAGCCCATCACGCAGCACAGGCAACGTTGTGAACAGACTTATCCACAGAAGTTGGGGAGATCAAACAGAAGGCAGAAATGTGAGGAGAACGATGCCGTCACTGGCGGGAGATGAGATGCACGGAGCCGGCTTTGAATGACGCTCGGACCGATGCACCGACGGTCAATCCAAGCTCTGTAAGCGCCGATCGCGTAATGACTGCGACAAGCGGAAACCCGCATTCGATCGTGACCCTCGCCAAGGCTCCAAGCGAAGCAATGGCGCTTACCGTTCCATGGAGATGATTCCGCGCGCTGGTCAGCCCGGCGCCTGCTGGTTCAAGCGTCACATCTTCGGCCCTGATGCAGACGAACACGTCGGAGCCGACATTCTCGTTCATCACCGCCGTCAGAGAAACTTCCGCCACTCGCACCGTCGCCAGCCCTTCACGCGCATCAATCAGTTTTCCTTGCACGACTGTTTCAACGCCGACGACTCGCGCGACATCCGCATTAGCCGGCCGACTGAATACTTCTTGAGGTGCCCCCACCTGCAGGATAGTCCCCTCGTGCATCACGGCCATGACATCGCCCAGCGTGAGAGCTTCAGCCCAATCATGGGTAACGATAATTGACGGGAGCGCCAATTGTTTCAGGAGCCCTCTGAGTTCTCCACGCAGCTGCGAACGAGTCGGCGCATCCAACGCGGAAAGCGGTTCATCCAGCAACAGCAACTGCGGCCGGGGTGCCACCGCTCGAGCCAGTGCCACCCGTTGCTGCTGTCCTCCGGACAATTCGCGCGGCTTCGCATCTTCAAGCCCGGTTAGACGAAACAGCTCCACCATCTCCGTTACACGTTGTATCCGATCGGCAGGCGCGAGACCACTCAAGCCATAGGCGATATTGCCAGCGACTGAATAATTGGGAAACAGCGCATAGTCCTGCGGCATATAGCCGATATGCCGGTCTTGCGGCGGCACTTTGATGCGCGAGCCCGTATCCAGCCAGGTTCTCGATACAAACTGAATCGTCCCTTCCTCCGGCCACTCCAGACCTGCCAGCGAGCGCAGGATCGTCGTCTTGCCTGAACCAGACGGACCGAACAGGATCAACACCGTCGAGGCCTCAACCGGATAACGAAAGCTGGCGCGAATGGGCTTTCTGCCGGGAAAGGTCTTCGTCACATCGACGACTATTTCTGCGGCCATACCGCCCAGACCTTTCGATTCATGGCATAGACCAATAACAAGACGAGATAGGAAATCACGAGGAGAAACGCGGCGGTCTTCGCCGCTCCGGCATAATTGAGCGCCTGCACCTCATCATAGATATCGATCGAGACCGTGCGCGTGACTCCTTCGATATTGCCGCCCACCATCAGCACCACCCCGAACTCTCCCAACGTATGGGCAAAACTCAAGACCGCACCGGTAATGAGCCCCGCCGTCGACAGGGGAAAAATCAGCTTAAAGAACGTCTTCACCTTGGATAGCCCCAACGTCCACGAGGCTTCGATCAACTTCCGATCAACCTGCTCGAAAGCAGTGGCAAACGGCTGGACGGCAAATGGAAGGCTGTACAAGATCGACGCGAGGAGGAGACCTTCAAACGTAAACGGCAGCGGATGGCCGACAAGATCTGCGTAGAACCGGCCGACCGGGCTATGAGGGCCGATGGCCACGAGAATATAAAAACCCAGCACGGTCGGCGGCAAGACCAACGGCAACGCGACGATTGACTCGATGACAAATTTCCATCGCCAGGTGGAATAGGCCAGCCAATAGGCGATCGGCAATCCGATCACCAACAACGCGCCAGCTGTGAGGCTTGCCAATTTGAAGGTGACCCAGATGGCGATCCAATTCATCTGAAGGCGCGTCCTACTTGCATATGAACTGCATCCCCCAGCGCCGGCCGGTCACCTCTCCCTCCTGCCCTTCCACGCTGGACATACTGCCGTACCCCTGCACTTCCCCTTCCTTCAGCACGACGTAGCCGGACGGGCACTTCTTCTCCATCACCTTCAACGCTTCTTTCCGATGGGGCGAGCCCATCGGCCCGCCGCGCTCTTCTTTGAAGAGGTAGGTCACCACGCCGCTCGTCGCTGTTTCTTTTACCAGCGTGACGGCATCGGAACAGCCGGCAATCGCACACAACAGTGCGACAACCAGCGCTGAGTTGATCGCCTTACCCCGGCAACATAAATCCATACCGCCTCATAATGTCCTGGCCCTGCGAGCCTTGTAAGAATTCCAGAAAGCGCCGCGCCGCCTCCTGATTCTTGGATTGTTTCAAAATCACGGCTCCCTGCTCCAGCGGAGGATAGGCCTCAACCGGAATTTCCCAGTATACGCCTTTCCCGCTCATGGCAGGCGCCACGGCCAGCGACAAGGCAATGACCCCGATCTCGCAGGCCCCGGATTCGATGAACTGCGCGGTTTGCGAAATATTCTCCCCCAGGATCAGTTTGTCTTTGACCGACTCATAGACCTTGAAAGATTCCATTGCGGCGACCGCAGCACGACCATACGGAGCATGTTTGGGATTCGCAATCGCAATCTTCCTGATACCAGGCTCCCGCAGGACGTCAAGTCCCTTGGACACATCAAGACGCGACGCGGTCCCTGCCCACAACACGATCCTTCCTACCGCATATCGATAGAGCGATCCTGACACAGTGAGCCCGGCTTCTTCCAGCTTCCTGGGGTACCCGATATCGGCGGAGAAATAGAGATCGAAGGGCGCGCCGTTCTGAATCTGCGCATAAAAATTTCCTGACGACCCCAACGACAGCTTTACATGGTTGCCCGTGGTCTTTTCATACTCGACGATGAGTTCCTTGAACGCGAAATTCAGATCCGATGCTGCCGCAATCGTAATTTCCTCTGCGCCAGCCAGGTTCACACCTGAGAGAACCAGCGCAAAGATGATGGCAATGATTCGCAACATAGAGCCGACTCCTTAAAAGAATATTTGATAATTAACACGCACCGCATTCTCAATCAGCATGCCTGCACGCGCATCGAGCGGCACAGTCCCGGACGGGAATGTCGCCCCGACGGCCGGTAACGGAGCGCTCCGTCCGATCGCAAAGCCACCTTGCCCCATCGCAATATTGCTGTAGGTCAGCATGATCTGGTGATCGTAGGTCCCGCCAAGGAACCAGTTCAACGACACATCGACTTCCTTGATCAAATCTCCGCCCGACCGCGTATCCGGATCCCACCAGGCATACCGTGCGGCCACTTCGACTTTCCGCGGGATCAAATAATACCCCGATTGGACATACCAGCCGGTTGTATTGCCGAACTGGCCCGGGGCGAAGACGGTACAAGGCCCCCCGATAACCGCAGTCTGCATACAAGGCAGTTCCTTGTTATGCCTGATCACGTTTCTGAACCAGTATTCGGCCTGCAATGAGAAACCACGGTACTTGAAGGCATAGTCCAGCGTCCAGGTAGAAAAATCGACCACTCCCTGCCCCAACATCCGTCCGTTGCCGAGCGCGGCGAGTTGGCGCCGGACGCTGAGATTGGCCAGATCGATCCCGACGAAGGCGTTATTAGTGCTGGTGTCGATGGATGGATTGTACGCATAGGCGCCGCCAACGACCATCTGCGGCGTTTCGGAATAGGCCATGTCTCCTTCGCCATATCCGGCCCGCCCCATGAGATTGGCCTGAAGCCGGGCGACATACATGAGCTGGCTCACATTGCTGCGCAGATTGGCATTCAAACTCCGTTGATTCACCGGGCACCCGGCGGGAGATGGAAAGGGATTGCCGCCGGTCTGACCGCCGGGACACCCCACCGTCGGCTCTTCACTGGAGAATTGTGCAAACCGGTTCACCAACGGGCCTGCGCCGTTGAACACACCCAGATAGTAGGTCACCGGATACACTTCTTCGTCGTTCATGATCGTGATGCCGACATCGCGCCGGTTGAGCCCGTTCGCCGTAAACGCATCCATCGCCAACGCGCGATTGGCGAACTGCATGGAGGCGGTTGAGTTGATCTGCGACCGGTTAAAGTAGACCTTGTATTGACCGACCTGCACATTCAGCCAGGGAATGTGCGTACTGGTGACATTCATGTCGAATACGGACAACGCGCCGGGCGCCTGGGCATTCTCCGCTGTCTCTCCGGCAAGCTGAATGTAATATTTGAAATCCGGGTTGAAGAGATGCCCCATGAAATAAATTCTGGCCGTCCTCAAATTGAAGGTGGACGCCTCCTCACCGGACCGGCTGGCGCGATAATCCCCGAACACTCCCAACAGCTCAGGGAAGTTCTTCGAGTCGCCCGACTCGCGATAGGCCTCATTTCGATAACGCTGCGTAAATCTCGTAGCAAACCGTCCGCGGATTTTGAGAAAGAAATCATTGTCGTTCATCGAAAAATTAAAGCCCCGGTCATACCAGGCTTTGAAGCTGGGCTGCAGTAGATACGTCCGCTCCTGCGACTCCCTGACCACGTGATCGTACTCTTCCTGCGTAATCGTGCCCTGCTTGACCGCCCGCTGTAGCAGCAGCTTGGTGGCCGGATCCATACTTTCGACAAACACGTAGCGCCCGTCCTTTTCGACGAGCTTCCCGGTATCCGCAGCCCAAGCCGGACTCATGCACAACCCCAGTAGAACCATAGACCCGGCAACGAACCATCGAGCGCGATGAGACATGACGATAATCTCCTCAAGCAACACGAATAGAAGATAGAGAATGAAAGACGGCGACAACGATGAAACTGATGGTTACGGCCCCGGAGACGATCCGACTTTCGGCGCGTTCAGGAACGCGCGATAGTCCAGCGCCGACAGGCCCTTCTGGTCGACAGCCCAAAAGCGACCCGGTTCAAAGTACAACAGGTACTCGGCAGGCGGTGGCGGCGGGGTGGGATAGTTATAATCGTAGAGATCCGCCTTTCTCGTCGGGATTTGCACATGCACATATTCAAGCGTCACATACAAATAGGGTTCCCGGACCGCCACCCATCCGCCGACGACATCGCGGCGGACGCTGGGATTGAAACCCGGCGCCCGGAGTTCGAAATGCACGCGCTCCCCAGGTCCGGCAGTCCGCAATCCTTCCGAGAGTCTCCCCGCCAATGCTTCGAGTTCATCCGGACGAAAGACCGGCTTGGGAGGATTCTCTTCAGCAAACCAGCGCAGCGGCATGCGCTGCTTGGGCCGGAAAGAGAACCCCTGCAAAATGTCCGTCAACTCCGCCGGTGTCAGTTGTACCGGATGCGAATAGGCCGAGACTTCAACTTCCTGTTGAAGTACAACGACCACGCGAGCGTCCTCATGCACGACTTTGGTGGTGTACGGCAGACGCGCACAGGAGGAGGACAGTCCCATAACAGCTACACAGAGAACCATCCGCCAATATATGAAGGCACGAGATTGATGACGCATAGACTTCACTCCGTTGATATAAAAGAAGACGCCGCTGACGATGATCTGACCTAACCGTCAACTTAGAGAATAGGGACGCGCACCGGAGATTCAGGCGATTTCCCCGGTCCATACCCCAACCGTTTCAACACCGACTGCCCGTCCGGACTCGTGACAAACCGCAAAAACTCCTCACAGAGCGGACGATCCGGGCAATACCGCTCCATAGCAATGGAATGTGGAATCGGCTTGTACAGACCGGTCGGAGCCGTAGCCACGACGCGCACCCGCTGCTGAACCCGCACCGCATCCTGACCGAACATGATTCCGACATCGGCCTGACCGCCCAACACATGATCGATAATCCCCGCTTGATCGTTAGCGAGATCAATTCGTTTTCCCTCTGCGTTTTTCAGTCCCAAGGCCGACAGCAACCGATCGGTTTCCACGCCCAGCCGAGTCTTCTGATCGGCAATGGCAATCCGCACCGATGGCATGCTCACCAGGGCTTCAAATGATTCTGGCGCCTCGGTCAGCGACTCCGGCGCCACAAGCACCAGACGCTCCGTTGCATACAGGGCTTTCGCCTCCGGCAACAGATAATATTTCTGCTCCATGCGGGTGATCACCTCATCCCCGCCCGGTGCCACGAGGTGAATCGGCCCGGAACCGATGAAGGACTTTCCTCGATTCTCCATCGCGGCGACGGTCCGTCGAAGATCGAGCGACGTATCGACCGAGAGCTGAACGCGAACATCCGGGTGACTCGTCTCGAACGTTCGGCCGAGTTGCGCTATGGCCTCCTCTACGGCCGGCGATGTGACGATGACCAGCACCCGAGCCGCCCCTGCATCCCGAACCGGGCCTGGTACCGGCGCACAGCTCACGGTAGCCGCGAGCGCGCCGGCCAACACACCGACACCCATGGTCGCAACACTCTTCCATCTACTGGTCATAAGACTCCTGCCCTCACTATTACAAAACCTGGAGTTTGCCCGTGTCCGTCGTGTCATACCCGCCAATGGCGGAGATCTCGGACCGGAAGGGACGGCTGGCCAACGTGTCAAAGAGATGATGTAAAGACGGATGACTGGAGAGATAGGCTTTGGGCACCACTAAATCGTACCGCGCCGACTGCAGCGGAATGAATTCAAGACCGTAGGATTGCGCGGCGGCTCTGATTCCCATACCCACATCCGCCTGCCCTTCAGCAACCAGACGGGCGACATGGAGATGGGATACCGCCGTGCGATCGTACCCTTTCACCTGCGAACCGACGAAACCTGCCGCGCCCAACCGCTGATCGAGCAGCAGACGCGCCCCGGCACCCTCTTCCCGATTGATCACCGTCACATCATCGCGCACGAGATCGGCGACCGATCGAATCTGCTTGGGATTGCCCGGACGTACGACTAATCCCTCTTCCCACGTCGCAAACGTAATCACCTCATACGCACTCGCCTTCAAGTGACGCCGGAGAAACGGCAAATTGCTTTCACCGGTCGAATCATCAGTCAGGTGAATGCCCGCCACATGCACCTCGCCCCGCTGCAAGGCCTGGAGCGCGGCGGTACTTCCCATCGTCCACCCGACCACACTGGTCTGATCCTTCCGGCGTCGAAGATGTTCACCCGCCAGAAAAATCGCCGGATCGCACCCTGCTACCGCAATTTCCTGTTCAATCGAATCCCGATCACGCGAGAGCCGCACCTGCACAAACGGCGCATCCGATCGGCCGCGACGACTCGCCTCCCGCGATTCAAGAAATCCATCGGCCGCGACCGTATAACTCAACACTTCACCAAGACCTGCTACAGGTCGCGCAAAATACTGCCCATTCACCTTCACGACCTTCACGCGAGGCAGTGGACCGGCGAAAGACGCCGGCTTCGGCACATCAATCAATCTCGCTTCAATCACTTCACCGGCGGATTGGAGAGAGAACAGATCCTCAACCGATGTGTTCAGCACCCGCGCAAGTTGGAGCGCCACGACCGTGGTGGGGAGATACCGATTGGCTTCGATGGATGAAACGGCCTGACGAGTCACGTCTGCCCGCGCCGCCAACTCTCCCTGCGAGAGCCCTCTAGCAGTACGGATTTCCTTGAGTCGATTCAAACAAAAAGACGGAACATTGGGAGATGACTTTCGCTGCACCATGAAAAAATAAATAGCAATTATGATTTACAATTGTCAATCATTAAATACATCAATTAACAAAAACATTAGACATATTTATACACGACAACATTCATTCAGAAAATTTCAGCGATTCAAGAAATATATTGTTGACAATGTAACTCCATTTACTGTATTTAATCGCTATTCAATCTTGATCGGATTTAAGTACTTTAAAAATACGCCTGACTTTGCACCATGGAACTCAACGGAAAAACCCCCAAGGACGCAGACGAAATCCTTCGGTATGCCCTCAAGGACATCCGGTTTGGGTCCATTGAAATCGTCATCCATGACTCGAAGATCGTTCAAATCGAACGGAAAGAAAAATTCCGTTTGGACCACACCTCCACTCAGACCTCACCAGTGAGACGCCCATGACCACCTCACATCGCTGTCGACGCTCACGCTAACCACCCGCCGTCCAGACAACTGGAGGCACGTCACCGACGAATTCTATTTTCACGCAACAAGCTGACCGCACTCTCGGAAGTGTTGCAAACCCAAGGGGAGAGATCATGAGATTGTCCGCTGTATTTTTTCTCATCCTGTCCGGCCTCACGCTGCTGACAGGCACCACGCGTGCGCTGGCAGTCGAAGAAGGCCAACTCGTCAAGAAGGACGGTAAGTGGGAGTACTACTCAGGCGAAGACCCAGGCTTGAAGTATCTCTATCTGAAAGGACTGATCACCCAAGAGGAATACGATAAGGGCCTCAGAGTGATCGAAACAAAGGAGCGACTCTCCAGACCGAACTTCAATATCGACGTCAACAACGGCTTGAACATCCGGGTCGGAGAGAAGTTCTTTCTAAAACTCCGGCTACTCACACAAGCGCGTTACTCATTCAGCAGCTTCAATAAGGCCTGGGGAACGATCGGAGACTCCCGGAATGAAGAGATCCTCGGAGGCCAGGTCGAGTTTCGAGCCATTCGACATCAGAATGATTCGAGTCAATTTACGGTTCCCCGAACTCGCCTGCAGTTTCTGGGATACGCCTTCGATCCGGACTTGCGCTACAACATCAGCCTGGCGATGGATCAGACGCCTTGGAATCAAGAAGGGGGCAACGGAAGAGCCACCCTCCAAGACGCATACGTATCCTCCTGGCACATTCCCTTGGCAACGGTTCAAATCGGCCAGCAACGGGTCTGGTTCAACCGCGCCCTGATTAGCTCGGTCGCCACATCGTCCTTCGCGGACAATATGATCGTCCAAAACGCCTTTGCATCCAACCTTCAAGGCAGTCGCGATGTCGGCATCAGCATCCTGAGCGACGAGGACCAATACAAGTTCAACTATGCCATCGGCGTCTGGGGCGGCGTTGGAGCAAACCTTGCCCGAGACGGCACATCAGTCAGCCAACGGGTGCTGCCCCCTAGCGGATCCCCCGGAGCACCCGCATCAGGAACGACTCGCACCTACAACTATGACACCCGCTTCATGAGCGGCGAACTGATGTACACAGTCCGGGCTCTGTACAAAATCGCGGGGAATCCCGGATACGGCCAGGGCGACATCCTGAACTCGCGCACACCGCAAGCGGCCATCGGATTCGGCTATGCCTACGACCCGGCTCAAAACTATCTGAGCGCCACCCGGTCTGACATTGTGGATCGCGCCTACCGTCAGGCTGTGACTAAAGCCGGCAACGGCCGACTCCTCGGCGGAGGCATCTACGATTTCCAGACCTACGAAGTAGACTTCATAGGGAAATATCAAGGCTGGTCCATTCAATCGGAAGGATACTTTCGGCATCAACGGGTACGAAACGCCGATAGCGGAGCCACTCCGTTTGACCTCGCAACCATCCCGACAAGCCCGCTCGCCGTCGGTCCTCCTGTGAGTCTCGGCCAGGCCTGGGGCTGGTACGCGCAGGTAGGCAAGTACATCATTCCGCGTAAACTCGAAGTGGCCGCTCGGTATGGCGTGATGGATCCATCAACGAAACAACAGCATGATCTGACCAAAGAATTCGGCTTTGCCATCAACTATAGTTTCGACGGGACCTACAACAACCGGCTCGTCATCGATTACTCCAACCTCACAGTGGGAAGTGGCGGGCGCGCCCCGGACCGCTTTCCGTTCGAGAATCTCCCGGGCTTTGGCCAAGCGCTCATCGAGAACCGCATCAACATGCAATACCAGCTCTACTTCTAGGACGACATGAAGCCATTCATTCACCCCATCACGAGGAATTTCATGAAACACCACACCTATCTCACGAAACTCTTATTGAGTCTCGTCGTCGTTTCTTCGACGATTTCGGGAGTGCCAACCGTACAGGCACAACCGGAGACACTGACGATTGCCGCCGCCAACAGCGTCAAGGATGCGCTCCGGAAAGTGCTGCCGATTTTCGAGTCGCAACACCGCGACATCAACGTACGGGTCATCTACGGCCCGTCTCAAACCCTCCGGAAGCAAATTGAAGAAGGAGCACCGGTCGATGTGTTCCTTCCCTCCTTGTCCGAAGAAATCGACCAGCTCGAAAAGAAAGGGCTTGTCATTCAAGGCAGCAAGCGCGTCTATGCCGGCACGTCACTGGTACTGATCACCAGCACCACGCTTCCCGCACCGATCGCCTCGATTCAAGACCTGCATACCGTCCCGGTCCGGCGCATCGCTATCGGTGATCCGAAAGCCTCCTCGGTGGGGAAAGTCGCCGCGCAATTTCTCAAGTACAGCAAGCTGGAACCGCAGTTGAAGTCACAATTTATTTACGGCGAGCATTCGCGCGCCGTCCTGGATCTGGTCTCCAAAGGGGAAGCCGAGATCGGCATCGTCTACAGGACCGACGCGGTATCAAACGAACACGTCCGCATTCTCGATACGGCCCCGGAAGACTCACACACCCCGATCCGTTATGGAGTGGCCGTCGTCTGGACAGCCAAGAACCTGTCCGGAGCAGGAGACTTCATCGAGTTCCTCCTGACGCCACAAATCCAAGCACAACTTAAAGAACATGGGTTCGATCAAGCATCCCGTAATGTCGGCATCGCTCAACAGCAGGAGGGAAAGCCATGAACAGCGCCACATCTACAACACCGCAAAATTACACCTGGTCGATAAAAGGGCTGCTCTTCTTCGCGGGCCTCACCATCTTGGCCGGTTGCGCCACGCAGCCCGCCGCGGCACCGAAGGCGATCTATGAGTCAGGACTCAATACAATACGGCTGGAAGGAGATCCCGATTCATCGGTGAATTCACATCCGGCCACGCTCACCGCGACCGAAATCGGCACGCTGTTGAGGAACGTGCGGGTGTGGGAGCGGCGCAACGCGATCCATCGTTTGTTCAGCGGTGATGCGGACCGGACCAGGGCCTTCAGAGATGAAGAAATAGTACTGCTGGCTCCGCACCTGGCGAAGGGATTGGCCCAGGCCACACCGGCTCAGCGCGTACGTTTCCGCCTGAGTCACGCGACAGACCAGGGAGAGGAAGAAACGACCGCAGGATGGCTCTCCGTTCGTGGAAACATCCTCGTCCTCGCCTTGAGTGAAGTCCACGACCGGCATAGCCCCGGTCCGGACATCAGCAAGTACGACCGGCAGATGCCGAATGTCCCGGAACGATCTGCCGCCTTCGATGCCGCCTTCGAACCGGAGGAATATCTGGCCAAGGTCAGTTCAGGCGGACGCCTGTTCGCACCGGATCAACAGGAAGAGCTACACATTCGTTATCGAGAAGCCCTGGCTGCCCTTCCCGTCTATCCGGGGCTGGAACAGGGACGGCAGCTACGTCCATAAGCTGTCCATGCACCCACCGGGAGCAGGTATAATCTGCCCCCGGTGGCATCACCTCGAATCAACAGGAAGCATCATGAAACGATTGTCATCGACAGCTTTTTTCTTCCTCTCACTCATATTGGGAATCGACACATTCGTCACTCACAACGCGCTCGCAGTCGACACCATCCGCGTCGGACATTTTCCGAATATCACCCACGTCCAGGGCCTGGTCGCGCAACACCTCTCACGCATCGGCCACGGCTGGTTTGAAGAGAGGCTCGGCAAGGATGTGAAGATCGACTGGTATATCTACAACGCCGGACCGGGCGCCATGGAAGCACTCCTGGCAGATTCCATCGACCTCACCTACGTGGGACCCAGTCCGACCTTGAATGCGTACAGCAAATCGAACGGCGATGAAATCCGGATCATTGCCGGCGCAGCGACCGGAGGTGCCGCGTTGGTCGTCCAACCGGATTCCGGACTCAAACAACCCGCCGACTTTCGCGGGAAAACTATCGCGACTCCGCAACTGGGCAATACGCAGGACGTGGCTTGCCGGGCCTGGCTGGCCAATGGCGGGTTGAAGATCACGCAGACCGGCGGCGACGCTTTTATCGTTCCGACCCCCAATCCGGATCAGCTCTCGCTGTTTCAGCAAAAAAAGCTCGACGCCG
>JACOEJ010000074.1 GCA_024998645.1 Nitrospira sp. | reverse complement strand
GAGACGGCGGTCAAAGCGATCAAGCTGGGGGCCTACGACTACATTGAAAAGCCGCTGTCCCTGGAGAATGTCACGCTCCGTGTGAAGCACGCGCTCGACCAGTACCGGTTGGAGCAGGAAAACCGGACGCTCAAGACGAAGGTGCAGCGGAAGTTCGAGCTTGTCGGCCAGTCGCCGGTCATGCAGCAGTTGCGGCAGCTGATTGAAACGGCCGGTCCGACCAACAGCCGGGTCTTGATCGGCGGCGAGAACGGGACGGGCAAAGAGTTAGTGGCGCGCGCGATTCACAATCACTCCGCCAGAGCCGAACATCCGTTTGTGGCGGTGAATTGCGCGGCGATTCCCGAGACGTTGATTGAAAGCGAATTGTTCGGCCATGAAAAGGGATCGTTTACCGGGGCAACCTCGATGAAGCGGGGGCAATTCGAGCAGGCCGACGGCGGGACGTTATTTCTAGATGAGATCGCCGACATGAGCTTGAACACGCAGGCCAAGGTGCTGCGCGCACTCCAAGAGCAGCAGTTCACCAGGGTCGGCGGTGGGAAGTTAATGAAAGTGGACGTGCGGGTGTTGGCGGCGTCGAACAAAGATCTGGAAAAGGAAATCGCCAAGGGAACGTTCCGTGAGGACTTGTATTACCGGTTGAACGTTGTGCCGATTATCGTGCCGCCGTTACGGGAACGTCGCGAAGATATTCCCGCGCTGGTCCGGCATTTCATGAAGATTCATGCCGAGGAGCAGGGGCTGCGTATCAAAGAAGTGACGCCCGAGGCGATGGCGGTCTTCCAGCAGTATGAATGGCCCGGCAACATCCGTGAATTGCGCAATCTTATTGAGCGGCTGATGATCATGGTGCCGGGGTCGGTGATCGAGGCGCCGCAGGCGGCGATGTCCCTGCAGGGGCGGGGGAGCAGCCAGAGTGCAACGGCGGGTGCTCAGACGAACAGTCCGCTGCTCACGAAATCCTACGATTCGCTGCGCGATGCCAGGAATGCCTTCGAGAAGGACTATATCGGCCGGAAGCTGCGCGAGCACCATTGGAACATTTCGCGGACGGCCGAAGATCTCAAAATCGAACGCAGCCACCTCCATCGCAAGATTAAGTTGCTTGAAGTGGAGATGCGCCCTGAAGTCTAGCCGTTCGGGGCTTCCCTGTATTCGTCGAAGTGTTAAGACGTTTTTGCGAAGACTTGCTTGAGGAGATCGGTGACGCGGGCGGCGGGATTTTTCCTGATGGCCTGCTCCTCCTGGCCCAGTATCAGAAATAGCCCCTCCAGCCCTTTCCCGACTACGTACTGGTCCAGGTCTACAAGCTCGGTCTTGGGGAACGGGATCGTTCGAAAATGCTGCACCAGCTCTTTGTACTGCCGTGTGACGCCGACCTGGTTCATGGCCCGTTCGACATGCGGGCGAAAGGCGGCCGTCAGTTGGGCTGAGGTGTTGGCTTTGAAGTACTCGGTGGCGGAGGTGTCGGGTCCTGAGAGAATCTGCTGAGCATCGGCAAACGTCATCTGATCAATCGCTCCGACGAAGATCTCTGTGGCCTGCGGGGCGGCTCGTTCCGCAGCGCGATTCATGCTCAGCACGAATTCATCGACTTGCGGGCCGAAGCCGAACACGCGCAGGCCTTTTTCAAACGCCTGCAGTTGTTCCGGCATGGGAATCTTGATCGACGGATTCCGATAGTACCCGTCCGGTTTTCCGGTGAGGGCGGTCGTGTGCTCTGTCCCGATGCGCAACGCTTCTTTGAGTCCGGCGGCGATCTGGTCCTGGGTGAGGGGCGCCGGCGTTGGGATCCCGAAGAGCTGAAGCGATTGAGAAAGTCCGGTGCAGGCCGTGAACGACAGAAAAAACAGTCCCAACCAGGGAGTCAGTTGTCGCACCGCGAGTCTCCTTCATGTGATCGGCGGGAATAGCCCGCGGCAGTATAGTGGAATTCCCTGCTGCTGTCTTGGCTCATGAGGCGGGGGGACCGGGGCATCAAATAGTGCGTTGACCCTCGCAAGATGCTCCGTATAAGATGCGTCCCTCTTATGACGACCTATCGCGACTCAGGTGTGGATATCGATGCGGGCGACGAGTTTGTCGATCGCATTAAGCCGCTCGTCCGGTCGACCTTTCGTCCGGAAGTGCTCACGGATCTTGGCGGATTCGGAGGGCTGTTCCGCCTCCAGGCCAAGAAGTATGGAGACCCGGTGCTGGTCTCCGGCACCGATGGCGTCGGGACCAAGCTCAGAGTGGCCTTTCTCATGGATCGGCACGACACGATCGGTATCGATCTCGTGGCGATGTGTGTGAACGATATCGCCGTCAGCGGCGCTGAACCGCTCTTCTTCCTCGACTATTTTGCAACGGGAAAATTGTCCGTTCCCAAAGCCCAGGAAGTGCTGAAGGGCATTGCCGAGGGCTGTCGCCAGGCCGGCTGCGCGCTCATCGGGGGCGAAACGGCCGAGATGCCGTCGATGTATGGAAACGGGGAGTACGACCTCGCCGGCTTCGCCGTGGGCGTCGTGGACCGCCCGAAGATTATCGACGGCCGGTCGATCGTGCCGGGTGATGTCATCATCGGGCTCGCGTCTTCCGGACTGCACAGCAACGGCTATTCGCTGGCGCGGCGGGTGTTGTTCGAGCAGGCCAAGCTCACGGTGACCAGCCGTGTGCCGGAGCTCACGACAACCGTCGGCGAGGCCCTGCTGGTTCCGACCAGAATTTATGCCAAGCAGATACTGGCGCTCATTCAGGAACATCCCATCAAGGGCATCGCGCACATTACGGGCGGCGGGATCACCGAAAATCTCCCGCGCGTCTTCCCGTCCGGCGTGCGGGCGCGTATCCATCGGGATCGCTGGGTCGTGCCGCCGATCTGCTCGCTGATCAGCCGGCTGGGTTCCGTCGAGCGTGACGAGATGTATCGGGTGTTTAACATGGGGATCGGGTTGATCCTCGTGGTTCCCTACGGATCGGCGGATGCCGTCATAGCGCGGGCGAAGGCGTTGGGCGATCAAGGCTATGTGATCGGGGAAATCGTCGCCGGTACTGAGACTGATCCACAGGTGGAGTATGTCGGGTAAGAGAACCGCTCCACTTCGAGTGGCCGTCCTCGCATCGGGGCGCGGGTCCAACCTCCAAGCCATTATCGATAGCATCGAAGCCAATCTGGTTCATGCGACCATCGTCGCAGTCGTCAGCAATAAAAAAGACGCGGTGGCCCTCGAACGAGCCAGGAAACACGGGCTCAAGGATCTCTTTGTCGATCCCAAGCCGTTTGCCGGGCAGCCTGACAGCCGTGAAGCCTATGATCGGGCGCTTCTGGCCGTCTTGCAGCAGCATGATGTGGAGTTGGTGTTGCTGGCCGGCTACATGAAAATTGTCACGGCCGTGTTGGTGAATGCCTATGCCAATCGCATGATGAACATCCATCCGTCGCTTCTGCCGTCATTTCCGGGATTGGAGGTGCAGAAGAAGGCCATTGAGTGGGGATGTAAACTGGCCGGCTGCACCGTGCACTTTGTGACCGAGGGAGTCGATGAGGGGCCGATTATCCTGCAAGCCGCCGTGCCGATTCTGGATGACGATTCGCCCGAGACGCTGGCCGCGCGGATTCTGGTGCAGGAGCACAAGCTCTATCCCAGAGCCGTGCAGCTTTTCGCCGAAGGCCGGCTGCGCGTAGACGGGCGCCGGGTCCTGATCGAGCAAGGGAAGCCGGTCGGGGACGCCGTCATCGGCCCGTCGTAGATTTTGTTACTGAATGATCGTCCGAAGTGAACTTCCTGTAGAGACTCACGAACCGGTTGTGTATAATCCGGCTGCTAAGGGGACGCGAGCCATACTTCCTCCCCGTTCTTCTACCGCGGCATCGAGTTTGCGCGCTCATGTGCAACCAACCCTGCGGGATTCACGGCTCGCGTCTTCAGTTCAGCCAGGTGGGGGGCTAGCTCAGTTGGGAGAGCACTACGTTCGCAACGTAGGGGTCGGGGGTTCAACTCCCCTGCCCTCCACCAAATCACTTTCCTCAATTCAAAGTAGAGCCCGCGTGTATTTCTCCAAGATCTGACGGTTCCGATGGCTTCCGCTTCTCTCCGCTTCCGGCTGCGCTCCGATTGGCCCCGGCTTTGCTTAAGGCATAGCTGAGTCTGTAATAGTCTCTTCAACAAGACGTCATTGTGGTATTTCCCCTCAATCGGGAGAGGGAGCACTGTAGCCTTTAGGGGCATTTGGGGCTTGAAGAGACAGCGAAGGCAGGATTAGGCTGCCCCAGCGATGACGAGATGAAGGAGTCGAGTATGACGGAAGAATGGGGCGCGGTGCTGGTCGTCGACGACGATGCCGAGATGCGAGAGCTGGTCTTTGACGTGCTCAAGGATCGTGGTCATCAGATTTCGACGGCGGGGAGCGGGCAGGAGGCGCTGAAGCTCTTGGCCGGGGAAGATTTCGCCGTCGTGCTCACCGATTTGAGAATGAAGGGGATGTTGGGAACAGAATTGTTGGTCGAGATCAAGCGGCTGTACCCCGATATCGGCGTCATCCTCATGACCGCATTCGGGTCCGTCGAAACTGCGGTCGAGGCGATGAAGCGAGGAGCGAGCGACTATCTGACGAAGCCGGTCAAGACCGAGGAAATTATTCGAGTCGTCGAGCGCGCGGTGCGCGAGTCCGCACTGCGGAGAGAAGTGAGCCGGCTGCGGAAAGAAGTGCACAAGGAGTAC
Source organism: Nitrospira sp. (assembly GCA_024998645.1). Taxonomy (GTDB): domain Bacteria; phylum Nitrospirota; class Nitrospiria; order Nitrospirales; family Nitrospiraceae; genus Nitrospira_D. Next base: position 11,123 of record JACOEJ010000074.1, on the reverse strand, counting down.
AGCTTTCATCACATTCTCGGAAAGAGCAAAGCCATTCAGGCGGTGTTCGATCTGATCCGCCGCGTTGCGGACAGTCCTACCAATGTGTTGATTACCGGTGAGAGCGGAACAGGGAAAGAACTGGTGGCGAAAGCCATTCATTACAACAGTGACCGGAAAGACGCCCCGTTCATCCCGGTGAATTGCGCCGCAATTCCTGAGCAGCTGTTGGAAAGCGAGCTGTTCGGTCATATGCGCGGGGCGTTTACCGATGCGAAGTCTGACAAGCGCGGGCTGTTCGAGGAGGCGCAAAAGGGCACGCTCTTTCTCGATGAGATCAGCGAGTTGCCGATCATGCTTCAAGCGAAGCTCCTGCGCGCCATTCAGGAAAAGGAAATTCGCCGGGTCGGCGCCAATAAGCCGATCGCGGTGGATGTGCGCATCATTGCCGCCACCAATCTGCATCTTGCGGAGGAGGTGAAGGCGAAGCGGTTTCGTGACGACTTGTTCTACCGGCTCAATGTCATTGAAGTGATGTTGCCTCCGCTGCGGGATCGCCGGGAGGATATTCCGATCCTGGTGGAAGCCTTTCTGAAGAAATGCGCGGAGGCCCGGCACAAAGAGGTGAAGGGCGTCAGCGAATCAGCCTTGGCGATGTTGATGGACTACAGTTGGCCGGGCAATGTGCGTGAGCTGGAAAATGTGGTGGAGCGGGCGGTGACGCTCAATCGCGGGGAGAAGATTGCGCCGGACGATCTTCCGCCGGCGGTGCAGGGGGCTCGCGGTGACCGGCGGGTGCTCGACGAAGCAGCGGAAAAGATGCTCCCGCTGCACGAGATCGAGCAAGAGTACATCAAGAAGATCCTCGACAAGACCGGCGGGAACAAGTACCAGGCTGCGCAGGCTTTGGGCATCGACCGGAAGACCCTCTACCGCAAGCTCGGTGAGATTGAAGAAGCGAAGACTCACGAGTAGACTGTCGTTCACCATGCACGCCGGTCCAAGACCCTCGTGAGCCTGTCACTCGACAAATCCATCCGCCTGAGAGCAGGGGCTGTTCTCCTGCTCACCTCATCGATCTTTGTGCTCGATCTCCTGACTCCGTTGGGATGGGCTGATTGGCTGTTGTATTTCATCCCCCTCGTGTTGACCCTGCAATCCCCTCGTGATCGTGATTCCTACAATTTTGCCGCGGTGGTCACCTTGTTGACGGCTTTAGGCGGGTACTTCTCGCCGCGCGACATTCATCCGGCGGTCGCGTTGATGAATCGTGTGCTCGGCTTGATGGTCATGTGGGGAGTCACCTGGATGATTGTCCGGCAGAAGCAGGCGCGCAGCCAGCTCGTCGGTGCCCGGGCCGCGCAAGCACAGGCGGAGGCCGGGCGCGAAGCGGCTGTGGCGGCGCGTGAACTGGCTGAAGCCAGTGCGACCGGCGCGATTCACCGTGAGTCGCAAGCCACCCGCGAATTGTTGCTGAGCAGTCTCCGGCTGGACGGAATTGTCCAGTCCGCCATGGATGCCATTATTACCAGCGATGACCGGATGCAGATCCTGTTATTTAACGAAGCGGCGGAACGCATGTTTCTTACCCCTACCCGCGAGGCGATTGGTCAATCGGTAGACAGATTCCTGCCGGCACGGTTTCGGGAAGCCCATCGCCACCATGTGGAGGAGTTCGGACGATCCCGAGTGACAAGCCGGAAGATGGGGCAACTTGGAAAGGTGATGGGGCTTCGCGCCAATGGCGAAGAGTTTCCGGTCGAAGCGGCGATCTCACACATTGTGGTCGAGGGAAAGACCTTCTACACCGTGATCCTTCGAGACATTACTGAGCGCTTGCGGGCAGAAGAACATCTCCGGGACATCGAAGAGCGATCCCGGCTGGCTCTTGAAGCCGGCCAACTCGGGGCCTGGGAACATGATGTGGCCACCGGTCTGGTGGAACTGGATGCGCGTGCGCGGGCGATCTACCGCTGTGATACCGGGGTGACGCTCGGTGCGATGCTGGATTTTGTTCATCCTGAGGATCTCCACGTCTTGCAGAATTTGATTGCCTCGGCGCACCGGCACGACTCGCCCGATTCACGGTTCACGGCGGAGTGCCGGATGCGGTATCCGGACGGCGAAGTTCGCTGGATGGTCGTGCGAGCGCAAATGTTTTTCGAAGGGGAGGGGGCGAACCGTCGGGCGACTCGTATCGTCGGGACCACGCAGGATGTCACTGCGCGAAAACGGGTGGAACAGCTCATCCGGCAGAGCGAAGAGCGGTATCGGCGTTTGATCGCTGTGTCGCCCTACGGCATCCTCGTGATCCGGGCCGATCGGATCATTTTTGCGAACGATCAGGCGCTCAAGCTGTTCGGCGCCGTCAAGGCGGAGGAGATTGTCGGGAGATCTCCCTTCGAACTCTTTCATCCGGATTGCCATGATGCCATGCACGCGCGGGCCGGTGAACTGCTTGGCGGCAGTCAGGGGGTTCCGATGGTTGAAGAACGCATCATGAAGCAAGACGGAACGCCGATGGATGTCGAGGTCAGTTCGGCGGGATTCTCCGATGAAGAGGGCCCGGCGATCTTGGTGATGCTGCGCGACATCAGCGAGCGGAAACGGTTGCAGGACCGCTTACGCAAGACTGAGCGAATTGCGGAACTCGGGACGGTCGCGTCAGGGATGGCGCATGAAATCGGTACGCCGATGAACGTCATCTTGGGCCGTGCGGAGTATCTGATGGATCGCGTCACCGATGAGACGGTCAAGAAGGGTCTGCAAACGATCGTGGCGCAGGTTGAGCGGATCACGCGAGTGATGAATCAGCTCCTGGCGTTTGCGCGGCGCAAGTCTCCTGAGCGCGGCCCGCTCGCTTTGCGGGACGTCATCGAAAATAGTGTCGAGATGTTTCAAGAGCGACTGGTGAAAAGCCAGGTGCAGGTCGAGATGCAACTGGATGAGGCCTGTCCCAAAGTGCAGGCCGATGCCGATCAGATGAATCAGGTGCTCATCAATCTCATCATGAATGCCATTCACGCGATGCCGGACGGCGGGCAACTCCTTATCGGGATGTCCCCGGCTGACGATATGGTCAAACTCACTGTGGCGGATACCGGCCACGGGATTCCTCAGGAGGTGATCGCCAGGGTGTTCGACCCTTTCTTTACCACCAAGGAATTCGGCAAGGGGACTGGTCTGGGGCTCACGGTTGTCAAAGGCATCATCGAAGAGCACCACGGCTCGATTGCGGCGGAAAGCCAGGAGGGGAAGGGGACGACGTTCACGATTCTGTTGCCGAAGAGCGGATAGCGGGTAGCGGTCAGCGATGAGTGCAACAGAGGGTAAAGGGGATGGTGTTTTTCCACCAGCCGCGTTCCATAGCCGCTCCTTCTTCTGTGGCTTCTCGCAACAGTTCGACTTTCGTTTATTGGGGTGTTTCTCTGCAACGCATGACTGTAGGATCAGTCTTTCGCTCAGATTTCCCAATGAAACAGCCTATTTTAGGCAGGACGGTGAGTGGGCTCAATGGCACTGTCTTTGCGACACCTCAGTGCACCGGGACCAGCCGTGAAGGAGAGATGCTTAGGAAGGTGTCGTCGTGGTAGAAAACAGGCCATCGGTACTCGTGGTGGAAGATGACGGGGAGATGCGCAGTCTCCTTCGTGATGGATTGTGGAGCGAAGGGTATGACCTTCGTGAGGCGGAGGACGCGGATGAGGCGTTTCTGTCGGTTCTCCGGGCTGTGCCCGATTTGATTATTACCGAGATTCGACTGTCCGCAGGAGGGGTTGATTATATCAATCGGCTCAGACTCTTTGTTCCTCACTCTCCCATCATCGTCATGACGGCATTCGGTGATGAGAAGTTGAAAGTTGCTGTGCTCCGCGCCGGGGCAACGGCCTATTTCAGTAAGCCGGTGCATCTGGCGGAACTCAGGTCTTGTGTGAAACAGCTTCTCGACGCCGGGCGTCAGACCGCGATGAAGAAGGTAGTGATGCCGGAAGGCGTTCGTTAACGTATTACCAAATGTGTCGGAGTGCATGAGATGGCCGGATCTCAGTCAGAGGTGTTTCCTGTCCCCTCCTTCAGCGACCCCATTCTTGCCGCACGGGTCGAAGCCATTCGGCAGCTTGCGGGCGGGATATCCGATCGTGTTGCGGTGATGGATCGCGAGTTCAACGTCGTCTACGCAAACGCGGCGGCGTGGACGGACCTTGCGCCCGGTGAGGCTGATGCGCATCATGCAAAGTGCTATCAGGCTTTTGCGCACCGGACCGACCCCTGCGGCACCTGCCCGGCGACGAAGGTGTTTGAATCGTCGGATGTCCAGTCTGTTTCGTGTGGAACGGAAGGCGATGGAACTGCCTGCGGGATGCACCAGGCGTTTCCTCTGGTTGCCCGTGACGGGCAGGTCGCGTCCATGCTGGTGCTGTTTACCCCTCCATCTAAGCGAACTCTTCGGCCGGCACTTCAGGTGCCGGACGATCTTCCGGCTCCGATGGTGCGGGAGCATTTGGGCGAGCTCATCGGTCGCAGCGCGGCGATGCAGCAGCTCTTCGACATGATTGCGCTCGTGGCTGAAAGCCAGGCCACGGTCTTGATCCAGGGCGAAAGCGGTACGGGCAAGGAGTTGGTTGCCAAAACCATTCATCGCCTCAGTGATCGCCGGGATAAACCGTTTGTGGTGGTGGATTGCGGATCGCTCCCGGAGACGTTGTTGGAGAGTGAGTTGTTCGGCCATATGAAGGGATCGTTTACCGGAGCGATGGCCAATAAGCGGGGTTTATTCGAAGAGGCTGACGGCGGGACGATCTTTCTGGATGAAATCGCCGATACGACTCCGACCTTCCAGGCCAAGCTGTTGCGGGTCTTGCAGGAAGGGGAAGTCAAGCGGGTTGGAGGCAACCAGCCGATCAAAGTTGATGTGCGGGTGGTGTCGGCCACCAATAAGGATCTGGGCGAGTTAGTGAAGGCCAAGGCGTTCCGGCAGGATCTCTATTACCGTCTGGCCGTCTTGCCGTTGCTCCTGCCTCCGCTTCGGGAGCGGCGAGAAGATATTGCATTGTTAGTCGACCATTTTGTGGCCGCATCCTGCAAGCGCCATCGTCAGTCGCCGAGGGCGGTATCGTCTGATGTGATGCAAGCGCTCAGTGAGGCCGCGTGGCCGGGGAACGTTCGTGAGTTGCAGCATTACATTGAGCGGGCGGTTGTCACAACGACCGGTCCGGATCTGACGTGCGGCGATATTGTGGCGTTGGGATCGAAGGCGCCCGAGGAAGGACTGCGAATGGTGGTCCGGGACGCGGTCAGCCTCACGGAACGGACGCGCATCGTCGAGGCCCTGAGGAAGACCGGCGGCAATCGACTCAGGGCAGCCAAGTTACTCAAGATCAGCCGGGCCGGTCTCTACAATAAGCTACGGGAATACGGCCTCCAATAATCCTCCTCTGCCCTCATTTGCCCCAACCGCTCCTTCTCCACTGTCTAGCCATGTAGACAGTGCAACTACCTGAAAACGCAGGCTTCGAAAGTTCCAGGCGTATTGGACTGTCTACGGCTGTGGAATCATGCCATTCGAGTGGCACGTGCTGAGGAGGGAGTGAATGACATCGGAGCCGCTCCAGGACTGGAAAATCGAAAATATGCTGGAAGCGTAGCGGGTTAGGCATAGCGCTTGCGGATAGGAAGTTCCGCTGGTGAAGGTCTGGGTAATTTTGGACCGGCCTCCGAATGACCCACTCCTTCGCAAGAAGGATCCTTCACCAGCTCTAATTCCCTCCAGAGGAGAGGCCGGGAGAGTCGGAGGCCGGTACTTTTGGAAAGCAAGAAGGTACCTGGAAGCCAGTTGAAGGGCATTCATTGTCGGTGTGTTTCAACAACCCGCCCGTGGAAGAGGCGGTCATAACAGGGGGAGGCCGTGTATGAGGGTTTTTCAACTTCAATCTCAGCGTCAGCGGCGGCGTAGCCGCCTGTCGTTGATGCTGCACAGCGTGTTGCTGACAGGCAGTCTGGTGGCTACACCATGGCTGTTTGCGGCAGGACCTGGCGAGCCGTCGCATGACGGTCACGCGACTCCGGTCGCGATGCCGGGCTGGACGCAACAGCTCAAAGGCCAGACGGTGGTGGAAAACGCCATCGAGGGTCGTGCTGGCAATGCAGAGAAGATGGAGATGCAGCACCATCGTTTGATGGAGAAGCTGGGGGACCAGGCGAAGAAAGACGCGCAGGCGACCCCGACCTCCGGTGCGTTCAACGAAATGTCGATGATGCACCAGTACATGGGGCAGGACGGCAGCAGCTTCCTGCTCATGACGGATTCGGGCAAGGGCGAGCCGGTGGTGTCTTCCGGCGGGAAGTGTCCGGCCAATGCCCCGGTGAAGAAGTTCGATGTCTCGATGATCAACATCGAGATCAGCTTGAACCGGTGGCTCGACTTCTATCCCGGCTACATGTACGTCCACACGGGCGACATCGACAAAGTCCGGGCCGAAGAGGCCAAGAACAAGGCCGCCCGTGAGAAGGATGGATTTGATCCGGGCGCGGTGACGACCGGAAACCAGGGCGATGCAATTCAGCCGCTGGTGTTGCGCGCCAATCAGGGCGACTGCGTCAAGATGACGCTACGCAACCAGTTGGAGGGCGAGGACGGCAGCTTGGTCATCCAGGCCTCCAGCATGATCGTGAGCGCCACCGGGAAGCCCGCGACGACGACGAATCCGGATACAGTCGTCTCGCCGGGCAAGACCCAGGAGTTCGAATGGTATATCCATCCGAACATGCAGGAAGGTGTGCGGCAGTTCCATTCATGGAGCCATGATCGCGAGTTGACGGTGTTGGGCCTGTTCGGCGCCTTCATTGTCGAACCGAAGGGCTCCAAGTACCTCGATCCGCTCGGCACAGGCGCCGCGCCCGACACGACCAGCGGATGGCAGGTCATGATCGACAACGGCTCAGGACCGGACTTCCGCGAATTCGTGCTCTTCTATCACGAAATCGGCGACGAAGCGTTCCGTCCGTTGAACAAGAAGGGTGACTTCTTGCCGCAGCGCGATCCGTTGACGGACGCGTATCGTCCGGGTGGCCGTGCGATCAACTATCGCAGCGAGCCGTTCGGTATCGATCAGATGCATTTGCAGCATGAATATTTCGGGTTCGAGGACGAGTCGATGGCGTACAGTGCGTACACCTTCGGCGATCCTCCCACCACGGTGGCCCGCGGCTACCTGGGTGACCCGGTCAAGTGGCGGTTGGTGCACGGTGGATCGGAAGTGTTCCACTCTCACCATCCCCATAGCGGAACCATCCGTTGGCAGCGCAGCCCGCGTTCCGATCAGGAAGAACATTGGTATAAGGGTCAGGATGGTCCGGTGAAGTATCCGGTCATTCGGACTAAGTCCGATCGGGTGGACGTGGAAGTAGTCGGTCCGTCCGAAGCGCTCGACCTGGAACCGGAGTGCGGCGGCGGCGGCTGTCAGCATCTGGCCGGCGAATTCCTCTATCACTGCCACGTGGCACATCACTATGTCGCGGGCATGTGGGGGTACGGCCGGTTCTACAACACTCTCCAAGTCGGCGCGGCGCATACCGACACGATGCCGGATATGCGTGAGTTGCCGGATCGTCAGGGCCGCATGCGGCAGGGTGTCTCGTCGGACAAGTTGATCGGCTCGACCCTCGACTGGTTCGGCAAGACCTTCAAGATTGTCGATAAGAGCCAGAAGACGAACTGGAAATCCGATCCGGTGATCGTGAACATCAAGGATTGGGTCGAAATGTTCGTTCCGGCTCAGGGTCAACCGGGCCACACCAACGACGAGAAGGGCCAGATCCTGGCTTATGACTCGACGGTGTGGGACTGGAAGTGGGACGGCAACATTGCCCGGGGCGAGCGCGAGAGCACTGCGCAGAACCCCAAGTATCCATGGGCCGCCAAGTGGGATGACAGCACCAGACCGGCTATTCTCTTTGACCCGACGACGGGCAAGATGGCCTGGCCGCTGTTCAAGCCGCACTTCGGCAAGCGCGTGCCTTTCTCCGCGAACCACAGTGGCGCTCCCTGGTTGGAGCCGATCCACCAGGATGCCAACGGTGAGCGGACCTCCGAGCCGGCGATCCCGGGCGAACAGGGACGTTGGAGTCTCTGCCCGGTCAATGCCAATCGGAAGTTCTATAACATCCATTTCGTCCGCATGCCGATCACCCTTGCCAAGAAGCAGGGGAAAGAGCCGGCCATGGTGGACAAGGATGGTCTGATCTATCTGCTCCACGAAGAAGAGCGGTTGACCAGAGCCAACGACGATCTCAAGCTCCCGGCGGTCATTCGCGCCAACGTGTATGACTGCGTGGACTTGGTCCTCACCAGCGAGTGGGACGACGACGACTACACGAATTTCCAGTCGTCCAAGATCAACATCCATCCCCACTTCTTCCAGTTCGACACAGGGAACTCGGACGGAGTTATCTCAGGGATGGAGTATGAAATGTCCGTGCGCCCCTTCACGATGTGGGGGAAGAAGACGAAGCACGGATTGCCCGCTCCGATGGTCGCCAAGATCGTCGGCGGTGCGAAAGCCGGAGCCAGCTCGATCAAGATTCAACTGGCCCCCGGTGCCACGGCGTTCCATGTGAACACCGAAGTCATGGTGGGCATGGATTGCCTGGAGAACGGCAACGATGCCACTGCGTCGCTGCCGCGGGATAAGAGCTGCTCCGAAGTCGCCCGGATCAAGGAGATCAAGGGCGATCAGGTGACGTTCTTCAAGCCGTTGAAGAACAACCACCCGGCGAACGACCTCGTGTCGCCGGAGTTCGTGCGTTATCGGTGGTGGGTGGACGTGGATTTGGGGACCGTGTTCTGGCATGACCACGCGTTCGGCGCGACGACCTGGCCGCATGGCGGGTTCGGCGTGACGATCGTGGAGCCGTTCGGGTCCACCTATCACAGTCCGAAAGACGGCAAGCTGGTGTGGAGCGGTCCGATCGCGGACATCCATAGCAACGAGCCGATCGGTGCGGGTGTCAGCGGCAGCTTCCGTGAGTTGATGGTCTCCATCCACGACACGGTGCCGCACACGGTCAACGTCATCGAAGCCGGCAATCCTCCGGGACAGCCGATCGAAGTGGCGTTGGAAGCAGGGAAGACGGTGTCGTTCCAGATGCCCGATAAGATCATGAACGCACCGAACAAGTACATCAACGGCGGGACGCATACGACCGGCAGCGGTTTCAACTTCCGCGCGGCTCCGTTTGCACAGCGCCTTTCGAACAATCCGGATACGTCAAAGCTGTTCAGCAGCGCGATCCATGGGGATCCGGGTACACCGCTCCTGCGGGCGTACACGGGCGACACCATGGTGTTCCGCCTGTTGCACCAGCTGATGAACGAGTCCCACGTCTGGACGATCGCCGGCCACACCTTCCTCACGGAACGGTATGCGGCGGATGCCAACCGGAAGAACTCGATTCACGTCGGGATCGCCGAGCGGTATGACCTCGTGACCAAGGCGGGCGGATTCCAGGGTATGCCCGGTGACTACATCCACTTCAACGGCAGAACGTCACACTTCGCCGAAGGCGGATGGGGCATCGTGCGCGTGCTCGATAAGGAAGTGGCGGATCTGAAGCCGCTCCCCAAGGGGACCAATCCCCTCGGGATTCCCGCAACCCCCAGCTCGGTCTGCCCGGCCGATGCTCCGGTGAAGAGCTTCAACGTTGTGGCGTTGGATCGCCCGATGAAGCTCCATCCGAAGGCGCCGGATGCGATCGAGGTGGACTTCGAGCGGAAGATCGAAATGACCATGCCGGAAGGCAAGATCTTCGCGCTGGAAGAGGAAGCGACGACAGTGGCCAGCGGAGTGACCCCGAACCCGTTGACCCTGCGCGTCAACCTTGGTGACTGCATCAAGGTGAATCTGAAGAACAAGATGAAGGCGAGCCGGGCGTCGTTCTTTGCGCCTGGATTGGCCTTCGATCCGAAAGACAGCCAGGGCCTGAACGTCGGCAACAACGGCGGCGATCAGACCATCGGCCCGGGCGAAAGCCGCGGTTACACCTACTACGCGCATCCGGCGAACAAGGAAACGACGTCGCTGGTGTGGGATGGTGGGAACATCGTGGTCAATCCGCGTAACGGATTGTACGGTGCGATCGTCGTCGGTCCGCGCGGGTCGCAGTATCGCGATCCGGTGACCGGTGCCGATGTGTCGCAGAAGAACACCTGGCGTGCGGACGTCATCGTCGATACCAGCTTCACGGAAAACGCCGGGAAGCGGAACTATCGCGATGTCGCCCTGTTCTTCCAGGATGAAGACAACATCATCGGAACCGCGTTCATGCCCTATGTGCAGAACGTCGCCGGTTTGACGTCGGTGAACTACCGCGCCGAACCGTACAAGTTCCGTGAAGAGCAAGGCTGCTCAATCGGGAAGATCTTCCAGCCCTGCGCGGTGGATAAGCCCGAGGATCCCGTTACGCCTTTGATCGAGGCGCATGCGGGTGACGCCGTTCGCATCCATGTCATCGGTGCGAACAGCGAGCAGAACGGGATGTTCGCGGTCGAAGGCCACGAGTGGCCGATCGAGCCGTACATGCCGGGTGCTGACCAAATCAGCGTCGTGGAGTACGCCGGATCGGAGACCCTCGATGTGTTCCTCCGTGGCGGTGCGGGCGGCCCGTATCGTCAGGTGGGAGACTTCGTCTGGTCCAACGCCCGGCTGCCCTACACGCAGTCAGGACAGTGGGGCTACCTCCGTGTGTTGCCAGCCGGCGATTCACGGATCCAGCCGCTCGGTACCCATGGAATGGGTGCCAAGCAGGCGGAAGTGGAGCCCGCAGTGAAAGCCATTCCGACCGCAATGAAGTAAGCGGAGCGGAGATGGTGTAACACCTTGTGGGGGAGCTGCCTGTTACATGCGGCTCCCCCACTTGTGTTTTCAAGGGGAGGGGGGAGGCTGAGATCAAGGAGGTGATCCCTGTATACTGGAGATCACGTAACCTCAGTTTTCACCTTAACCTGGGTATGTCGAAGGAGGCCGGAGAACAAACCATGAAAATCAAGACACAGCTCATAGCGGGGGTACTGGCGCTGGCTCTGGGAAGTTCGGCCCTGGCCTATGAAGAAATCACGGTATCGGAGGGCGGGACCCTCACGGGGACCG